>JANLSB010000090.1:0-2801 GCA_031362125.1 Lysobacterales bacterium
CCTGGACGCACGAAACCGAAGCCGCGCCGCCATCCGCGCTGGAGCGGCTGCGCAGCGTGCGCGAGCCCGCCGGATTGCCGGCGGCGATCCGGTCGCTGATCGCCGGCTGAGTGCCGAGTAAACCGTTCCGGCCCGCACCGAAAGGTTAAATCGGCGTTCACCGGACAAACGGCATCGTCGCCACCGAACCGCACTTTCGCGCCCCTCCGGAGATTCCACATGCTTTCCCTCGCCCGCTGGCTCGCTCCTGCCGCCCTCGCCGCCGCGCTCAGCGCAGGCGCGCTGTTCCCCACCCCGGCGCGCGCCGACGACGACCTGACCCGCGTGATCGTCAATGTCGCCGACATCGTGTTCCGCAGCGGACAGCCCTATTACCGTTACGGCGATTACGATTACAACGACCGGCTGATCGTCGAACGCGACTACCGCGGCCGCCCCGTGTACTACCGGCATATGCCGCGCGGCAATGACCGCTACGGCCCGCCTTACGGCAACGCGTACGGCTATCGCCGCAATCACACCAGCGGCAACGACTACTACAGCCGCAACGGATTCGTCCGCGACCCTTACGGACGCTACAGCCGCCAGCGCTGCGACAGCCGCGGTCGCTGCAGGGTCGAATACTACGATCCGCGCTACGACCGCAATGACGATGATCGCGATTACGGCTACAGCGATCGCCATCACCGCGACCGCTATCGGGACGGTCGTCGCTGGCACGACGATGACTGAGCGTCTCCAGTACTGATGTCCCATGCATGACCAACGCGCCGCGGCTTGCCTGCGGCGCGTTGCCGTCCGGGATCGAAACACTGTGCGACACGGTTGTCTGGACGCCCCGGCCACTTTGGCTCGATGATGAGGGCCACGCACACTTTGCTGCCGGACACCTGACCATGCGCAGACTCATCACGACCTCGCTACTCGCTCTCGGCCTTGCCGCCGGCAGCTCACAGGCCCAGGACTTCACCTTCGGCTGGAATCCGCGCAGCGGCGACATCTGGGTCGACACCTGGCTGAACGACATCAACCGCTATGGAGGCCGCTATCGCGACCCGTTCGTCGACGAGTTGGTGAGATACCACGGCGCGCCGCGCGATCTGGTGGTGGACCTGCTGGCCCGCCGTTGGGCGCCCGGCGATATCTACTTCGCCTGCGCATTGGCCAAGTTGGCCGGTCAGCCCTGCCGATACGTGGCCGACCTATGGGAGCGCGATCACGGCAAAGGCTGGGGCGCGATCGCCAAACAGCTGGGAATCAAACCGGGTTCGGACGAATTCCACCGTCTGAAGCGGGGCATGGTGCCGAGCTATGACCGCTGGGGCCGCCCGATCGAACTCGACCGCGACCTCGAACGCGATTTCCCGGGGCGCGGCAAGGGTCGCGACAAGCACGATGATCATGACGATAGTCCCGGCCAGAGCGGCAAAGATCACGGCCATGGTCAAGGAAAAGGCAAAGGAAAAGACAAGGACTGAAGCAATGTCGACGACACCCGTCACCCATCGCGGCGGCTGTCACTGCCGCCGCGTGCGTTTCGAGGTCGACGCGCCGTCCATCGTCGATGCGCTCGATTGCAACTGCTCGATCTGCCGGATGACCGGGTTCCTGCATCTGATCGTGCCGGCCGCGCGTTTCCGGCTGCTCTCCGGCGAGGACGCACTCACCGAATATCGATTCAACACCGGCACCGCGCGCCATCTCTTCTGCCGCCACTGCGGCGTGAAATCGTTCTATGTCCCGCGCAGTCATCCCGATGGCTACAGCGTCAACGTCCGCTGCATCGATGCGGGCACCATCGAAAACGTGACCGTCACGCCGTTCGACGACAACGACCGCGAGGCCGCGACCACCGCGATCTCGCATCTGTCGAAAGACTAGGATTTACCGCGTCGCTTTACTGCAGTCGCCCACCGTCATCGTGTACGGGATGTACAGCAACAGCTCGGAAGCGGAGACACGCTGCCATTCGATACGGCTGTTCAGGCCGTCCAGCTCCACTTTGCACTGCATCCCGAGGCTGTCGACCAGGCGACGCGCGTCGTCGGCGATCGCGGCGATGATCTCGTAGCGGTAGCGCTCTGGCCGACTCATGGCGAGCCCGCTTTCGCCATCGAAATCGATCTCTGTGCGCCCCACCTTCACCGCGCTCTCGGCGAAACGGCGCATGTCAGCGATCACGGCCGTCGCCCGCGAAGAATCGCCGCCGAGATCCGCGCGGATCTGGATCCGCACGAGGTTGGCGTCGGGCCGGTCTTCGTCTTCTTCCAGCGGGACTTGATCGCTGTTGCGGTCCAGCGTCATCCGGTATGCGCCGTTGTGGAGCACGCGGAACCGTGAGCCCGCCGCGGAAATCAGCTTGGCGATGGTTTCGTGCAGCTCGCGTTTACGTGTCTCGGCGTCGCGGCTGTCGTTCGACAGGATGATGTCCTGGGTCAGGAAATCGCCCGGCTTGGTCAAAGAGATCGCGGGCGTTTTCAGCAGGTCGCGATAACCGATCCTGGAGCCGGTGACGACGATGGTATCGAGGGAATCGGTCTGGTCCTGCGCGGCCACGGGCAGCGCAAGCCAGAGCAGACACAGCGGCAACAGTGCAGTGCGGAACATGACACTCACCCTGAGCGATCGGGCCTTGATCTTGACCCGACCCGCAGGCGGGCCGCAAGCGCCTATTTCGCCACCGCGCGCTTAACCGCCGCGATGAATTCCGGGTCGGGTCGCGCGCCCACGCGCTCGGTGCGCGCAAGGATGCGGCCCTCGGCGTCCAGCAGCACCAGCGCGCTGGTGTGGTTGAACTCGCC
>JANLSB010000111.1:0-4520 GCA_031362125.1 Lysobacterales bacterium
TGCTCTGCGGGCGTTACGAAGGCGTGGACGAGCGCGTCAACGAGGCTTGGGCGACGGACGAAATATCCATCGGCGATTACGTCCTGTCCGGCGGCGAACTGGCCGCGGCGGTGGTCATCGACGCAACCTCGCGGCTTCTGCCTGGCGCCCTGAACGACGCTGAATCGGCCGAACAGGACAGTTTCGAAGGCGAGGGCGGGCTGCTCGATTGCTCGCATTACACCCGCCCTTTGGAACATGCCCTTGGCGGTGTTCCACCGGTGTTGCTGTCGGGCAACCATGCCGAGATCGCCCGTTGGCGGCGGAAGCAGTCGCTGGGGCGGACCTGGCTGCGGCGGCCAGAGCTGATCGACCGTGAGGTGCTGTCCAAAACCGATCGCGCGCTGCTCGATGCCTTTCTGGCCGAGCAGGGCGATGACTTGGCTGGAACCCCCAAACGCTAGCATCGCAAGGGAATTCCCCCTTATAATGCGCGGCTGATCGTTTCGCCCATGCCATGACGCGGGTCCACGTGCACTCGCGCAACAACATGCCTTTCAAGGCAATCAACAACAGGCCAGTCCCATGAACAAGCCCTCAATCAACACGCTGCTGCAGCAGTTCGAAGCCGAGCAGGTCGTGCGTCAGCTTCCGGATTTCGGTCCAGGCGACACCGTCATCGTCAACGTCAAGGTCAAGGAAGGCAATCGCGAGCGCGTGCAGGCCTACGAGGGCGTGGTGATTGGCATCAAGAACAGTGGCCTGAACTCCGCGTTCACCGTTCGCAAGATTTCGCACGGCTACGGGGTGGAACGCGTGTTCCAGACCCACAGCCCGGTGATCGAATCGGTAACGGTCAAGCGTCGCGGCGCGGTGCGCGCGAGCAAGCTGTACTACCTGCGCAACCTCGAAGGCAAGAAAGCGCGCATCAAAGAGGATCTGTCGATGTACGCGAAGGCCAAGGCGGGAACCAAGGCTGTCTGATCCGCCAGTGTCTAGTCTCGCATCTGAAAAGGCCACCGAAAGGTGGTCTTTTCGTTGGTGGCGTTACACTGGCTTTCCGATCCGCCCCTGCGTCTTATGTCATCCGAAGACACCACCGTCCGCCTCGACCTCTGGCTCTGGGCCGCACGCTTCTACCGTACCCGCAGCCTCGCCAAGCAGGCGATCGACACCGGCAAGGTCGATGTCGGTGGGCAGCGTGCGAAGGCCTCGCGCACGGTGCGCATGGGCGATTCGATGCGGATCGTCCGTGGCGACGAGGCTTTCGAGATCGTTGTCATTGCTCTGAGCGACCAGCGGGGACCTGCGTCGATAGCGCAAATGCTTTACAGCGAATCGGAGGCATCGAAAGCCACGCGGTTGGAAACGCTGGAGAGCCTGCGTGCCGGGCGTGCGGGCTATCATGCCCCGCAGCACAAGCCGGACAAGCGCGCGCGGCGTTTGATCCGCGCTCTGGGTGATATTGACGCGACTTGAGCTTGTCGGTTCATCGGTTGTGCTGCGGTGTATACGGTTGTCCAGACAACAAAAAACCCGCTTTCGCGGGGTTTTTGTGTTGATCGGGGGGCATCGTGGAACGTCTGCCGACCATTGTTTGGTGCCCAGGAGAGGACTCGAACCTCCACGGTTTTACCCGCTAGTACCTGAAACTAGTGCGTCTACCAATTCCGCCACCAGGGCAAGGGCGCGTATGTTGCGTTGCGACGCGCATGATGTCAACGGTCGTCGGGCCGATCCGGAACGAGGCTGATGCTCTCAATCCGCTCAGAGCGGCCCGCCGTGATCGACCCCGTGCGATGCTTGCCGACGTATACTTCCACCCGATGTCAAATACCACCAAGAAGACGGCCGGCCCTCGCGCCACGCGCGCCCCTCATAGCGCTCCCACCAAATCATCGGCACATCCCGCTTCCCGCACCGACCCGCGCCACACGGCGGAGGCAAAGCGGGGCAAGCCATCCAAAGCGACCGCACCGGGAACTTCGCCAAAACCGCCGAAATCGGGCGGTTTGAAGCCATCACGAACTGCAGGCCAGCCGCTTGGGAAATCTGCAAAAGCCGCTCCGTGGCTTCCCGACACCTTTCCTGTTCAGGGTGCGGCGAAGTCACCGATGCGCAAGCACCCCGGTCAAGCCGTTGCCGCCCAGGATCCCTATGCCGCCCGCGAAGCCTCGCGCTATTCCGATCCGATCCCGAGCCGCGAAGCGATCCTGAAGCTGCTCGCAGAGGCCGACGGCCCAATGCTGGCCGAGTACGTGGCCGAGCGCCTCGGTCTCGACACGCCCGAACGTCGCGAGGCGCTGGGCAAGCGCCTGGCGGCGATGCTGCGCGACGGCCAACTGCTGCAGAACCGTCGCGGCGGCTATCTGCCCGCAGCGCGGATGGATCTGATTGCCGGCACCGTCATCGCCAACCCCGACGGTTTCGGTTTCCTGCGTCCCGACAGCGGCCCTGGCGATGATCTTTTTCTGTCCCCGGTGGAAATGCGCAAAGTGCTGCACGGCGACCGGGTGATGGCCAGCGTCACCGGCGTCGACCGTCGCGGCCGCCGTGAAGGTGCGATCGTCGAAGTGCTGGAACGCCGCATCAACCGCTTGATCGGCCGGTTCACGCTCGAAGCCGGGATCAGCTATGTACAGCCGGACGACGCGCGCATCCAGCGCAACATCCAGATTCCTGTCGACGCGCGATTGGATGCGCACAACGGCCAACTGGTGGTGTGCGAGATCGTGCACGCGCCGGACGCCTACCGGCCGCCGATCGGCCGCGTGCTTGCGGTGCTCGGCGACAAACTGACGCCGTCGCTCGTCGTCGAAGCCGCGATCCACGGCCACGATCTGCCGCATGAATTTCCGCCCGAAGTGATCGCCGAAGCCACCGCGGTGCCGCTGCAGGTGACCGACCGCGACATCGCCGGCCGTGTCGATCTGCGTCAGCTGCCGCTGGTCACCATCGACGGTGAAGATGCCAAGGATTTCGACGATGCGGTCTGGTGCGAACCGAACCGCAACGGGTTCCGTCTGATCGTCGCGATCGCCGATGTCTCGCATTACGTGCGACCCGGCGCGCCGCTCGATGACGAGGCGCAGAAACGCGCGACCTCGGTGTACTTCCCCGGTTTCGTCGTGCCGATGCTGCCGGAGACATTGTCCAACGGCATTTGCTCGCTGAAGCCCAAGGTCGACCGCATGTGTTTTGTCTGCGACATGCAGGTAGGGCCCGATGGCGAGGTGAGCAAGTCGAAGTTCTACGAAGCGGTGATGCATTCGCATGCGCGTCTGACCTATACCCAGGTGTGGCAGGCGGTGGGCGAGGGCGACGCCGAGGCCATCGCGCAGATCGGCTCGCTGCTGCCGCAGATCCATCAGCTCCATCAGCTGTATCAAGTGCTGGCGAAGGCGCGCAAAGCGCGTGGGGCGATCGAATTCGAATCGAGCGAAGTGCGCTTCGTGCTCGGCCCGCAGGGCGACGTGGTGCAGGCCGGCATGGTTCAGCGCAACGATGCGCACAAGCTGATCGAAGAATGCATGATCGCGGCGAACGTCGAGGCCGCGCGTTTCCTTCTGAAGAAGCAGGTGCCGGCACCGTATCGCATCCACGACAAGCCGCCGGAGTCGAAGTACACGGATCTGCTCGAATTTCTAAAGGAATTCAAACTGCGGATGCCGCCGTGGGCTACGGTCGAGCCGCGCGATTTCACCGTATTCCTCGGCAAGATCCGCGAACGCGCCGATGCGGCGCTGCTGGAATCGGTGTTGCTGCGCACGCAGTCGCTTGCGGTGTACGCGCCCGACAACATCGGACACTTCGGGCTCGCGCTCGATGCCTACGCGCATTTCACTTCGCCGATCCGGCGCTACCCGGATCTGTTGGTGCATCGTGCGATCAAACATGCCTTGACAGGCGCCAAACCGGCGGCGTTCGCGTATTCGTCCAGCGGGATGACGGCGTTGTCGCTGCAGTGCTCGGAGCGCTCGCGTCGTGCCGATGAAGCAGAGCGCGAAGTCGACGAGCGTTATCGCGCGGCTTGGATGGAAAAGCACATCGGTGGCAAGTTCGACGGCATCATCAGCGGCGTCACCAGCTTCGGCCTGTTCGTGGAACTGGACGACTCGAAGGTCAATGGCCTGATCCATGTCACCCAGTTGCCGAACGACTATTACCACTTCGACCCGATCCGCAAGACGCTCAGCGGTGAACGCGCCGGACGCGTGTTCCGGCTCGGCGACCGCGTGACCATCATTGTGCTCAAGGCCAGTCTGGAAGAACGCAAGATCGACTTCCGACTCGCTGAGGAGCGTGGCGTCGCACCGCTGCCGCCGCGCGGGCAGCCGGCGAAACGGCCCAAGAAGAAATATTGATGAGGCTTTCGTAGGGCGGGCCCTTGCCCGCCGTTGAATTGATTTCGCTCGATTCAAGCAATGATCGAATCCGCTTCGATCATTGCCACGCCATCGGACAACTCACGATGGCGGGCCAGGGCCCGCACTACGATGATGTTTCGATGGATGCTACCGCTCCACGCCCGGCGATCAACC
>JANLSB010000287.1:0-11888 GCA_031362125.1 Lysobacterales bacterium
AATCGTCTGGCCTACCGCTGCTTCGGCATCGAAGCGCGCCAGCAGAACGCCATCGACCCGTGGCGCGAGGATCCTGCAACGTACGGCCTGATTGACGAATTGCGCGGCAGCAGTCTGACCGACTGCGATGTGCCGATCGCATTGATCTACTGGACCAGCGAAGGCCTGCGCTTCGTCGACCTGTGGTCCGTCAGACGGCGTCTGCTGGAGCAGGACGCGCTGCGCGACGGAGCGTTCCAGGCGCGCGCGCGAAGACTGGTCGAGGCCGAAGCCATGTGCGCACAGTTCCAGCAGCATCTCGCCGATCTGCTGGCCGAAAGTCTGGCGCCGACGACGGTCGTTGCCACCGAGTATTTCCGTTATCTGCCGCCGTTCGGTCTGCTGCCGCTGCAGAGCCTGACCCTGCGCGGTTTCAGCGATGCGGCGTTCTTCACGAACCTGCCGCGCAGACCGCGCCCGGGGTCGGGACAAAGCACGCCCTTCATCGATCAACGGCTGCTGAGCGCATTGCGTCAGGAAGCCTTGGCGCATGCGCCGACCGACACGACCCGGAGCGAATTCGTGTGGATCTATCGTCCCTGGCAGAACGTCAAGGCACGGGACGATGGCCAGACGGTTCAGCCGATGCTCGCGTTCGCGAGCGGTCTGATCACCGATATGGCGGTTGCGCGCTTCGATATGGCCCGCGCCGATTACAGCAACTATGCGAACTGCTGCAGCGCCCTGTAGCACCGTCACCAGGAGACTTCAAATGGCAACGCTTCCGACCCAAATCCGGCCTGGCGATGTGATCTCGTCGGATCTGATGAACGCGATCCTCGATGCGCTGACGCAGCTGCAGGGCAACGTCAGCGGCACGCAAACAGTGCCGAATTTCTTCGGCAGCCTGCTCAGCGATGCGCGCACCGCGATCCTGCTGCCGAGCCGGCAGTTGGCACTCGGCTTCACATTCGACGTCTCGGGCGCTTCGATCGATCCTTTCGCCAGCAGCAATGCCGCCTTGATCGTATTGAATCAGAGCCCGTCGGCCGGCGTGCGCGTCCCCCCAGGGACGCCGGTCAATCTGCTGGTCTCGCGATCCGGCACTTCGACACCGCCTCCGACGCCCAATCCGCCAACGATCACCCGAACCGAATCCATCGGCGGCGTCGCCGCGTCGAGTTTCGCGGTCGGCGCATCGCTGGTCGTCGTGGGCATCAATTTCAGTGCGACCCCATCGCAGAACACCGTGACATTCAACAATGTTCCTGCCGCATCGGTGATGGTCGACCCGGCAGATCCGACGCGTCGCTTGATCGTGACGGTACCGACCGGGATTCCCGGCGCGCCCACCACGTCCGGCGGCCGAGCGCTGTCGAACGTGACCTTGCGCGTGCAGACGCCGAACGGCGCGCCTGCCACCACCACGCTCACCATCACCGCGCCGGTCGCCGGGCAGCCGACGATTGCCGATATCGCACCGGTGACCCAGTTCGAAGGTTCCGATATCACCATCACCGGAACGAATTTCACCCAGACCGCGCAGGTAAGCATCGGTAACACCGCAGCGACGGTCGTCAGTCGGACGGCCACCACCATCGTCGCGACGGTTCCCAACATTCCCAGCATTATTCCCGGACCACCCGTGGCCGTGCCGGTCGTGGTCTCCATTCCTGCCAACCCCAACCCGTTGGAAGTCACCTTCGCCGGCACGTTCCGTGTCCGCGGCGTCTGATTTCAGGAGAATCTCCATGTGCATCGATTCACAGAAACTGTCGATCGCGCGCTGGGCTGCCGCCGGCCTGCTCGTGCTCTGTTCGCAACAGCTCGCCGCGCAAGTGCTGACCCTAAGCGTTCCCGAACGCCCGGGCGTCGGCGCGATGCAGACAGGTGCGACGACCATCGAGTTCGACGCCTCCGCGATCGCTGGAGGCGCCAATGTCAACGTGTCCGGCCAGTCGATGGCTGTACCCGCTGTCGGCTGCGTCGGTGTCGCCTGCAACAGCGTCGGCACCACCGGTGCCGGCGACGATCTTGTGCTGACGCGCATCAGCGGCACGAATCGGGCTCGCCTGCAGATCACCTACCAGAGCGTGACCGGCAATCCCACGTTTTGCACTTCGACGATAGGAATGGGGGGCCTCTCGTTTCCGATCACATTGACCGGGTTCACGTTCGGCGGTGGCAACGGCTATCGCATCACCAGTTTCATGGCGCCGTCGGATGCGTCCTGCGATATCCCGTATCTGCGTGTGCCGACCAGCCGGCCGTTCCTGTCGGCGGCCGGCGGCCTGACCAGACTTGGGCGCCTGCCGTTGAATATCGTGCTGGTGCTCGACCAATCGGGCAGCATGAGCTGGAACGTGCCTGGCTCGGCGGATATCCGTTGGAACCGCCTGCAGTCCTCGGCACAGCTGTTCGCCTCGGTCTGGGATGCGGTCGGCGCGCCGCCCCCGCCGGCGACGGTTTCCTCGGAAGGCAATGCCGACGACCAGCTCGGCGTCGTGTTCTTCAGCACCAGCACGACCGATTCGCCGCTGGACGGCGCGAACTTCTTCAAGAAACGCAACGCCGTCGCCGCACCATGGTCGACCCCGGTGGCCGCCGCCCTGGCCGGCACCGGTCCCGGCGGCTGGACTTCGATCGGCGCGGGCATCCTGCGCGGCAGAACCCAGCTCGATACCGTCGATGCGCTGACCGGCGATACCGCCATCGTGGTGTTCACCGACGGCGAGCAGAACACGGCGCCGTGCGTGATCCGCAACACCGAAACCGTGGTCAGCGATTGCGATGTGGCCTTGCCCGGTGCGGACCCGGCGCAATTGCTGCAGATCAGCGGCAATACCCTCGCACAGAGCATCCTGCCCCGTGGCCCGATCTACACCATCGCCCTCGGCGAAGCCGGCGTCGCCAAGAGTGCGCAGCTTCTGGACGAAATCGCGCAGGAAACCAGCGGGCGGGCGTCGTATCCGAACAACGGTCTCGCGATGGACACGTCCTTCGTCGACAGCCTGGTCGATCATCTCAAGGGCGGCACGGTCTCGCTGGTCGACCGCTATTCCAACACGCTGCCGGCAGGCACCAGCAGCGCGCCGTTGCCGTTCAGGCTGGACCGCTCGCTGACCCGCGCGGTGTTCGTATTGAGTTGGGAAGGCGCAGAGCGGGGCACGAAGATCGAACTGATCCGTCCCGACGGCAGCAACGTCACGCCGGCGACGATGAACGCCGGACCGAACTTCCGCGTCGCGATGGTGGATACTCCCAACAACGGCCCCGCCGGCACCTGGCGTGCGGTGGTGACCACGAACGGCCAGGACGCAACCAAGTACCAGCTATCCGCTTACGGCGTAGAAAGCAGGCTCAGCGCGCGGGTGATCGAATCGCGGAGGCTGGGCACCGGTGAGGCGATCAATATCACCGCCGAAATCGGCTGGAACAACGGCATTCTGGCCAAGCTGCCGGCGGGGGCGGTGAAAGCCTACATCGAGCGCCCGGGCGAGGACATCGGCACGATCCTGCACGACGCGGATGCACCTCGCTACGACCCTGGCCGCAACAAGGATCTGTCGCCGCTGGCCATGAAACTGGACTATCTCGAGCGGGAGATGAAGCTCTGGGACCGCATCGAGCCGCGACCGACGGGGAATGCGATCGAACTCAAACACATCGGCGGCGGCCGATACAGCGGCGACTTCAACGATACCGCTGTCGGCGGACGTTATCGGATCATCGTGGTCTTCGACTGGAAGGACCGGCGCACCGGCGCGATCCGTCGCATGTTCTTCACCGAGCGCCAGGTCCCGGTACTGCCGGACGCCTCCAAGACCGTGGTCAGAGTCCTGCGCAACACGAGGCGCGACACGAACATCCTGGTGATCCCGCGCGATGCTTTCGGCAACTTTGTCGGTCCGGGCCTGGGCAGCGATTTCGCGATCAAAGTAAGCAACGGCGAACTGGTACCAATCCCCGCCGACCCCAAGCTGCAGGGCGAGTACGTCTTCACCGTGCGCGGCCTGAAACCGGGCGACGACCCGGATGTGGTGATCACTTTTCGCGGCAAGGTGCTGCGCGAAGGGCCGCTGTCGAAGATCGGAGGTTGATATGCGTCTAGCGATCGAAATCCGCAGGTTGCTGCGGCGCGACTGAGCCACAGCGACGAGCCCGATGACGATGTTCCGATCGGCTACGCATCAATCCCATAGCCAAATGCGCAGCATCACGCTGCGTATGCGCCAACGCTTCGAGCCGGCACGTTCCGTGTCCGCGACATCTGATTTCAGGAGACTCTCCATGTTCATCGATTCACGAAAACGCTCGATCGCGCGCTGGGCTGTTGTTGGCCTGCTCGTGCTCTGTTCGCAGCAGCTCGCGGCGCAAACGCTGACCCTCAACGTTCCCAAGCGGCTGGGCCTCAACGCGATACAAACGGCCGCGACGACCATCGAGTTCGAAGCCTCCGCCATTGCCGGGGGCGCGAACATCAACGTGTCCGGCCAGTCGTTGTCGGTGCCGGTCGTCGGCTGTGTCGGTGTCGCCTGCAACAGCGCAGGCACCACCGTTGCCGGCGACGATCTTCTGCTGACGCGCATCAGCGGCACGAACCGGGTCCGCCTGCAACTCACCTATCTGAGCGTGACCGGAAATCCGACCTTTTGCACATCGACGATCGGAGTAGGCGGTCTCTCGTTTCCGATTGAATTGAGCGGATTCACGTTCGGCGGCGGCAACGGCTATCGCATCACCAGTTTCATGGCGCCGTCGGATGCGTCCTGCGATATCCCGTATCTGCGCGTGCCGACCAACCGACCCTTCGTGACCGTGAACACAGGCACAGTGAACCGCTTGGGCCGATTGCCGCTCAACATCGTGCTGGTGCTGGACAAATCGCCAAGCATGGGCTGGACCATTCCCGGCTCTGCGGATATCCGATGGGACAGACTGAAATCATCGGCGCAGCTGTTCGCCTCGGTATGGGATGCCGTCGGAGCGCCGCCGCCACCGGCGACCGTTTCATCCGAGGGCCATCCAGACGACCGCCTCGGCCTCGTGCTGTTCGGCGGCACGGCCGTCGAATCGCCGCTGGACGGCGTGAATTTCTTCAAACAACGCGGCGCGAATGCCGCGCCCTGGTCGGGCCCGGTCGCCGCCGCGCTGGTCGACGGCACCTTCATCGGTGGGACATCGATCGGCGCAGGCACCACCAATGGCAAGAGCCGACTCGATACGGTGGACGTGCTCACCGGCGACACCGCGATCGTGCTGTTCACGGACGGCGAACAGAACACTCCGCCCTGCATCATCCGCGACGGCGAAACGCTGTCGCCGACGAACAAACAATATCCCGGTCAACCTGCCGGCGTGACCTATCTCGATCAGTGTACGGTCGCTGCAGCCGCGATCAGCACGAACCTGCTCGAACTGAGCGGCACGACCTTGGCGCGTGACGTATTGCCGCGTGGCCCGATCTATACGATCGGATTGGGTGAGGGCGGGATGGCCGCCAGCGCGGTGCTGCTGGACGAAATCTCGCAGGAAACCGCCGGCAGCGCAGCGTTCCCCAACAACGGCATCGCGTTGGACACCTCGTTCATCGATGGCCTGGTCAACAATCTCAAAGGCGGTACGGTCACGCTGCTGGAACGCAGCGCCGGTCAACTGCCGAGCGGCAATGTCGCCAGTCCGCCGATGACTTTCGCGCTGGATCCATCGTTGACGCGCGCGACGTTCGTGTTGAGTTGGGAAGGGACGAGTCGCGAGGTGAGCCTGGCGCTGAACCAGCCGAACGGCAGTCAGGTAACGTCGGCGATCTCGTCCGGCGGTCCCAACTTCCGCGTCGTCACCGTGAATCTGCCCGCCAACGGTCCGCCTGGCGATTGGACAGCGGTCGTCCGCAATCAGAGTCAGGGTGCAGTGAATTACCAGGTGTCCGCCTATGGCGTCGAGAGTCGCTTCAGCTCGCAGGTGACGCAATCAGCCGGATTGGGTACGGGCAAACCGATCAAGATCACCGCCGATCTCGGTTGGGACAATGACGTATTGGCCGATCTGCCGTCCGGCGCGGTCAAAGCCATCATCGAACGCCCCGGAGCCAATCTCGGCACGTTGCTCCACGACGCCACCAGTGTGGGCAAAGACGACAAAGTGCGCGATGACACCTCCCCGCTGGCGATGAAGATCGACCGGCTGATGCGCAGCGCCGACCTGTCGGCAAAAATCGAACCCACGCCGCTGGCACAGGCGATCGAACTGAAGCATGTCGGCGGTGGTCGCTATGAAGGCGCGTTCGACGAGACCAACGTCGGCGGCCGCTATCGCATTCGCGTCGTGTTCGATTGGAACGATCCGCGCACCGGCGCCATTCACCGGGTCTCGTATGCCGAACGCCAGGTGCCGGTGCTACCGACCGCGACGGATTCGCGATTCACCCTGCGACGCGACCCCAGGACCGGCGATGCGTTCATCACCGTCGTCCCCCGCGATCGCTTCGGCAATTATGCCGGCCCGGGTTTCGAAGGCGGTTTCAGCGTCAAGACCGACAAAGGCACGGTCGCCGGACCCGCGAGCGACAGCGATGTCACCGGTGAATACATCATTCGGTTGACGGGACTGGCACCGGGCGACGATCCGAAGGTCAGCATCGCGTTCGCAGATCAGACGATCCACGACGGTGCGCTGTCGACGATCGGTGGCAGCAACGGCGGAACGGAACCGACGCCCTGGTGGAAGCTCTGGTGGTTCTGGCTGATCCTGATCTTCGTGCTGCTGCTGTTGTTGCTGTTGCTGCGGCGGAAGTGAAGCCCATGCGCATGACGGGATGACTAGCCGTGCTTCGTCTGGATTCGCACCGCGACCTGAAGCAGCTGCGCAGCGTGAAGCTGCGCAGCAACGAGCGCGACACGCTGCGTGTGCGTCAGCGCTTCGAGCAGGCCTTGGCAACGGTGGACTGGACGCCTGCGGGATTGCCCCCGCAGGCGTTGCTGTTGGTACGCAAGATGGTTGTAAACGGGTCTGCATCGCGCGCGGCCGATGATCGGACCATGGTCGCGCAGGTCTCGCAGGCACTGCGCGAACACAGCCGCGCGGCGCGCCGGCCCTGGCTGGATCCCATGGCGAAGTCCGCGCCTGCGGTCTGGTTCAACGACGAGCACGAGCTCGCCGCCTGCCTGGTGCGCGACTGGCTGCGCGGCGATCTGTCGAACCGCTGGTGGTGGCGCACGGTGCTGGGCAGCGCCACGCCTGCGGACTGGCTGCGCGAGCATGTGCTTCGCCGCGGCGAGCGCGTGGTTCCGGTGCTGGCGCGATTGACCGAACAGCGCAGCGCGGTGGCGTGGTTGAAACGACTGGATGACGGCGACGTCGCGTCTGCGCTGGCGATGCTCGCACGCGCCTACGATGCGCCGCTTGCGGTTGCGCGGGATCCGATACCGATCGATGCGAACCACAAGCACGATCGCAGCGTGCGTCGGCAAGAGACGCGGAAGCGGAATGAAGACACGACAGCGTCGACACTGGCGCGGCAGCGTCTTGCGCGCGTGGTGCCGGAGATGATGGAAGCCGGGCTGCAACCTGCGGCCATGCGCCTCTTGGCGTATGCACTGACCGCAGCAAGGGAGCCGGGTTGGCTGCGAACGCAGGCATTTTCGATCGCGGTCGCGCGGTGGACTGCGGAGAGGGACACGGGCAAGACATCGTTCGGTACGCCCGCATCGGGCATCGCGCCCGACAGCGGTCCAGCAATGATTTCGACACGCCAGCCGCCGCAGGTGTCCGGACAAAGCGCACGCCCCGGGACCGGCCCGCTGGTGTTCTCCGAGGTCGAAAGCGACTTACACCCAACGCAGCCACCGCCACTGCCCATTCTGGAAAAGAGCGCTGCGACACCGCATGCCGCGATAGCAGCCGGGCAACACGAATCGCAGATCGAACGACAGCAGTATGGAACCGCAGCGAGCACGGGCGATGACGACACGCCGGCGGCAGCATCGCGCGCGGAAGACACCTCCGCTTTCGTGGAGGCATCGCCGGAATGGACCGCCGATACGCTGGAGCTGCGGTCGGAAGCGCCATCGCATCGGTCCATCGACGAGTCGCCGTTGGCGATGCGCGAGGCCACCGCCAGGCCGCTGTCGGAAGGCGAGATCGACACCGCATTCGGCGGCCTGTTCTATCTGTTGAATGCGGCGCTTGCGCTGGGTCTGTACGGCGATTTCAGCGCGCCGCGCGCGCCGGGCCTTGCGCTGTCGCCGTGGGATTGGCTGGCGCTGATCGGGCGTCGCTGGTTCGGCCGGGAATTCGAACGCGATCCGCTGTGGCGATTGCTCGCAACGCTTGCAGGCCGGGTACAGCGCGACGAACCCGGCGCCGATTTCGATGCGCCGAAGCGATGGGCGATCAGCGACGCATGGCTGGCGCCATGGTTGGCGGAAGCGCCGATCACGGCCGTGCATTACCGCACGACCGCAGGCCGTCTGCAGCTCTGGCATGCGGATGGCTTCGTGCTGTTCGACGTTAGCCGCGATCTTCGACGCAAGCCCTTGGCGCAGGCGCAGCGATTGTGCGCATCGCGCCGCCTGCTGCGCGGCGCGCGTCTGCAGCGGCTCGCCCGCGCACCGGCGAGACTGCGTGCACGCAATGCCCGGCAGCGCTGGCTGTCGTGGTTGCTGTCCTATCTGCAGGCACGGCTGGCGCTGGCGCTCGGCAGCGATGCGTCCTCGGACGCCGTGGCCGCGCTGCTCTGTCGCCAGCCCGCGAGCGTGCGCTGGGACACCACCACGCTGCAGGTGCGGCTGTCGCTGGCGACGTTGCCGCTGCCGGTGCGCATCGCCGGCCTGGACCGCGATCCGGGCTGGATTCCCGCCGCCGGTCGTTCGCTGCAATTCGAATTTTCATGAGGCCCGCGCATGCACGCTTCTGACCGCTCTGCCGCAGCGACCGCCGCGTTCGCCGAAAGACCGTTCACGGCCGCGCAGCACTTCAAACTCTCGCTGTTCGCGGCGATCGCAATCATGATCGAGGCCGTCGCTGATGGCGATGTCGATGCGGCGGTGGAATGCGCGCCGTTCCTGTCCGATTACGTCGAGGAAATCGGCCGTGATATCGATATCGATATCGATATCGACAGCGGTACCGGCCGCTCGCTCGCATCGCGTTGGCGTTCGGCATTGGCCGGGTGGGAGTGCGCAGCGGAACGCACGCGCGTGCATCTGCCGCTGCTGGCGCTGCGCCGCGCGGGCTTGAGCGAGCTGGAACTGGAACTGCTGCTGGCGATCGGCCTGATCGAGGAAGATCCGCGCTTCGGCGCATTGTTCGAAGTGGCGCAGCGCCAGAACGGGCGGCCAAGTTTCGGTCTGCTGATGGCGTGGTGGCGCGACTGCGGCGACGGCCACGATCGCGTCGATCTGGTGCGGCGGTCGCTGCAGCGCCTGATCGACGATGGCCTGCTGCAGTTGACCAATCCGGATGCGCCGCGACCCGACTGGATCCCGGCCGTCGCGCTGATGGTCTGGGACGGCCTGCGCGGCGAAGCACCGTCGACGCGCAGCTTCAGGTTCACTGCGTGCGCTGAACTCGCACGCCTGGACGGTTACATTCCACCGGTCGCCACCGTGCGCACCGACTCGATCCTCGACGCGCTGCGCGTCTCGGGCGCGACGACCGCGCTGCTGATCCGCGGACCCACGCACAACGGCCGCAAGACCCTGGCAGGCGCGCTGGCGCAGTCGCTCGGCAAATCGCTGCTGGTCGCCAACGAGGCGGTGTTCGAGGACGAGGCGCGCTGGCGCCTGTTCGGCGTACTCGCGGCGATGCACGATGCCGTGCCGGTGGCGGAAGCGTCGCTGCTGCCGGGCGAAACGCGCGTGCTGCCGGCGCTGTCGCTGGTCGATGCGCCGCTGATCGTGATCACCGGGCGACATGGTGCCTGGTCCTGCACGGGCGGTCGCTCCGTGCTGGAGATCGATCTGCCGCTGCCGGGCCCCGCGCAGCGCCTGCGGCATTGGTCCGCGAGCCTGCCAGGGCAATCGCAGGAAGTTCTGGCTGCGTTCTCCTCGCAGGTGCGGCTGTCCAGCGGCCACGTCCGTCAGGTCGCGGTCGCCGCGCGCGGGTTCGGGCGGTTGGCGCAGCGCGATGATCTGTCCGGCGATGCTCTGACCAGCGATGCTCTGACCAGCGACGACCTGCGCCGCGCCTGTCGCGGGCTGCAGACCGCGCGTCTGGAAACCCTGGCCACGCGACTGGAACCGGGCGGCAGTCTGCACGATCTCGTCGTCGACGAGCCGACGCGGGTGGAGATCGACGCGCTGATCGCGCGCTGCCGCTGGCGCGAACCGCTCGCCTACGGGTCTGCCGAAGTGGCCATGAACGGCGTCGGCGTGCGCGCGCTGTTCGCGGGCCCCAGCGGCACCGGCAAAACCCTCACTGCGAAGCTGATCGCTGCGGAACTGGGCAAGGAGCTGTACCGCATCGATCTGTCCGCCGCGGTCAACAAATACTTGGGCGAAACCGAGAAAAACCTCAATCACGCGCTCAACGCGGCCGAAGAACTCGATGTGGTGCTGCTGCTGGACGAAGGCGATGCGCTGATGGCGAACCGCACCGACGTCGGGTCCTCGCACGACCGCTATGCCAATCTGGAAACCAACTTCCTGCTGCAGCGGATCGAATCCTTCGAAGGCATCCTGGTGGTGACCAGCAACGCTGCGGACCGGATCGATCGCGCGTTTGCGCGGCGCATGGATGTGGTGGTCAATTTCCGCGCACCGGACGCGTGGCGACGCTACGAAATCATGCGTCTGCATCTGGCCGGCGACGATTGCGACGACGCCTGGCTGCAGGAAGCCGCGACGCGCTGCGCACTGAGCGGCGGACAGCTGCGCAATGTGGTGATGCATGCGCGACTGCTCGCGTTGCAGAGCGGCACCACGCTGGATGCGGGCCATCTGCAGGACGCGTTGATCCGCGAATACCGCAAGAGCGGCGCGAACTGTCCGATGCGGCCGCTGGAAAAGCGGCTGCGGATCGCCTCCGGGCTGTGACCGGAGAGATCTGACCGATGGCCGTCGCCCGCAGCGTGAAGCGTTCGTCGAAACGGGCCGACCCCCGTTCCGATCCGCGCTACAAGCGCGTCGTAGACAAGCTCAATGCCGACAGCCGCAAGCTGAAGCAGCATCCGCCGCCGTCGAAGAAATCCGACGAGTCCGGCAAGGCCGCCAAGGGACCGGCCAACGAAAAATCGGCCGGTGCGCGCGCCAACCAGGTCGACAAGCTCGAAGAGGCGGAGACGCCGAAGCCGCAGACATCGAGTTTTCTGGAGATGCTGCGCGCCGAAATCGCCAAGGTGATGCCCAAGACCCTGGGCGACACCGAAAAATTCATGAAGGGCGGTTCCGGCAACGAGATCAAGAGTTCGTTGAAGGGCGAAGCCAACGCGCAGAAGGATGCCGCCACCGGCGATCTCAAGCAGACCTCGAATGCCACACCGTCCGAGGCCGGTGTTCCAGGAAAACCAGTCACACCGATCCCACCCGAGCCCGGCGCCCCCGCACCCAGCGTGAATGCGGCCGAGGCCATGCCCGCGCCCAAACCGGACGCGGAAGTTTCGCTGGAAGCGAGCAAGACCGAAGTCGCCGACGCGAAGAAGGACACCAAGCAGACCGACGAGCGTCTGAAGAACGCCAACGACCCGCGTTTCTCGTCGGTAATGACCGCCGAAAAAGCGGTGCAGAAGCAGGCCGATGCCGGTCCCGGAAAATATCGCGGCAACGAAGGCGCCACCCTGACGAAAGCCGCCGGTCAAGCCATCGGCGTGTCCAAAAAAGGCGTCAGCAGTCTGCTTTCGGTCAAGGGCGGCAGCAAGACCAAAGTCGCGTCGAAGCAGGATCAACAGAAAGCACGCGAAGAGCAGGAGCTGA
>JANLSB010000113.1:0-3079 GCA_031362125.1 Lysobacterales bacterium
CGCGCAGTCAACCGCGCATGACTGAGACAGCCCAATCGCAGACCCACGACCAGTATCACCGCCAAGTCCAGCGAGCGCGGTAGCTCGACCTGATCGAGCGCATCGCCCAGCGGCGCGGCCCAGCCGCCCACACCCTCCACCACCATCACATCGCATCGCGCCGCCAGTCGTGCATAGGCACCCATCAACGGTGCAGGCCCTATCTCCACATCCATCGCACGCGCTGCCAGCTGCGGCGCCGTCGGCCGTTCAAGCGCATACGGATTCACGTCGTCGTACGCAGGCTGCGGATCGCTCGCCCACTGCAGGGTCAACGCGTCGCCGTTGCGCCAGCCATCGGACGTGCGTTCGCAGCCGCTGGCGACCGGCTTCATGCCGATCGCACGCAAACCCGCACCGCGCAGGCGATACAGCAAGGCCGCGCTGACCAGCGTCTTGCCGACGCCGGTGTCGGTGCCGGTGACGTAGATGCCACGGGGCGGGCTTGGGATGGAAGGTGTCATGTGCCTATCTTGATCCTGATGTCTTTCGCCGGGGGCGCCGATGGGCGTCCGCATGGTAGTCGCGGCGGGCGCCGCTGCTACACTTGGCGTATGAGTTTCGCATCGATCCCGCTCGCCGGCAGCAAACCGGAACAGTACGCCCAGCTCTCGGCGCAGGCCGAGGCGCTGTTCGCCGGCGAACAGGACCGCATCGCCAACGCCGCCAATCTCTCCGCGCTGGTCTATCACGCGCTGCCCGATCTGAACTGGGTCGGCTTCTATTTCTTCGACGGCACCGAACTGGTGGTCGGCCCGTTCCAGGGCCTGCCCGCCTGCATCCGTATTCCGCTCGGCAAGGGCGTCTGCGGTGCAGCGGCGAGCGCGCGGCAAACACAGCGTGTCGCCGATGTCCATGAGTTTCCCGGGCACATCGCCTGCGATGCTGCGTCGCGCTCTGAGCTGGTCGTACCGCTGGTGCTGGACGACTCGCTGATCGGCGTGTTCGACCTCGACAGTCCGGTTCCAGGACGTTTCGACGTTGATGATCAGGTAGGGCTCGAAACCATCGCCGCACTGTTCGTACGCAGCCTGCGTACGAACGCGTAAGCTTCTTCGACCGCGGCCCGCAACTTCTTTCCACCACGGAACCGCATGGCCACCCCGCTGAAACTCCGCAACATCGGTCCGAAAAGCGCCGCCTGGCTGCGCCAGGTCGGCCTGCGCACCGAAGACGAGCTGCGCGCGATCGGCGCACTCGAAGCCTTCATGCGCGTCAAACGCGCCGGCTTCAAACCGAGTCTCAATCTGCTGTACGCGCTGGAAGGCGCACTGCTCGACTGTCATTGGCAGGATGTGCCCAGCGAACGCCGCAGCGAACTGCTGATCGCCGCCGACGCCGCCATCGCGCTGCTGCCACCGCCGCGCGGCCGCCCGGCCGCCTCGCCGGTCACCACCACACACACCACGCGCGAAGTAGATTCCGTGCCCGCGTTCAATCTTTTCGACGAGCCCGACAGCGGCCACGGCGATTAGTCCGGACGACGAGCTAGCCGGCGCCCCGATGGGGTACACTGCGCGCGCTTCGAGGTGACCCGAGGACATTCGTCCGAAGGTTGAAACGGGAAGCCGGTGCGCGTCGTTCCATGACGCAATGCCGGCGCTGCCCCCGCAACGGTAAGTGCGTCAAGCCATCGCATCCGCCACTGTGACCCGTCATTCCTGATGACGACATGGGAAGGCGCGACGGCCCGGCAGACATCAGTCTGTCGCGCATGAGCCCGGAGACCGGCCACGAAGTCCACGGTTGCGATGCGAAGGGCATTGCGGCGATGTTGCCGCCTTGTCTGTGTTCCGCCGGCCGCTCGCTGTCTCTCTCCATTCGCGACTCCAGCCCATCTCACCGCGCGCGGGTGTGCGCGATGGAGTCCTGCATGTCATTTTCGAAATACCCTCTGGCCCTCGCGATCGCGGGCGCCATTCCTTTTGCCGTACAGGCGCAAGCCAGCAACGCCGACGATCTCGATGAAGTGATCGTCACCGCCACACGTACCGTGATCACCACCGATGAGGCGCTGGCGCCGGTCGAAGTGATCAGCCGCGACGCGATTGCGCGCAGCCAGGCGACGTCGCTCGCCGATCTGCTGCGCGGCCGGGCCGGCATCAATCTGAGCAACCAGGGCGGGGCCGGCAAACTGACCAGCGTCTTCGTGCGCGGCAGCGAATCCGACCACGTGCTGGTGCTGGTCGACGGCGTGCGCATCGGCTCGGCCACCAGCGGCCAGGCGGCGTTCCAGGATCTGCCGATGGCGATGATCGACCGCATCGAAATCGTCCGTGGTCCGCGCTCCAGTCTGTACGGTGCGGACGCCATCGGTGGCGTGATCCAGATTTTCACCCGCCGCGATCGTGGCGATGCGAGCTTCCATTTCCACGCCGGCGCGGGCAGTCACGGTCATCGCGAAGGCGGTCTGGGCGTCAGCGGCGGCACCGAGCGCGGCTGGTTCGGTGTCGACGCAGGATTCCAGCGCACCGACGGCATCAATGCCTGCGATGGTCTGGAGGACAACGTCAACTTCATCTACGCAGGCTGCTTCGTCAATGATCAGACCGACCGCGACGGCTACGACAATCATTCGTTCTCGGCGCGCGGCGGCACGAACATCGGCGAGTCGGTCACGCTCGAAGCACATGCGCTGTACGTCAGCGGCCACAACGAATACGACGGTAGCTTCGTCGACAACTCCGACATCAAGCAGCAGGCGCTGGGCGCCCAACTGCGCTGGAAAACCAGCGACCGTATCGACATGCGTTTCAATATCGGCAGCAACAAGGATGGATCCGACAATTTCATCGGCAGCACTCCCAACGGCGACTTCGCCAGCCGCCGCGACAGCGCATCGGTGCAGGCGGATATCACGATCGCCGACGCGCAGCTGCTGACGCTCGGTGCGGACTGGCTGCGCGACCGCGTCGACAGCGATACGGACTACGACGACACCCGTCGCAGCAACCGCGCCGCATTCGCGCAGTATCAAGGCAAGTTCGGCGCCAACGATGTGCAGCTGGCGGTGCGTCGCGACGACAACGATCAGTTCGGC
>JANLSB010000123.1:0-2341 GCA_031362125.1 Lysobacterales bacterium
CGCGCAGGTGTCGCCGACATCTGCGGAGGACTCGACGCGCCCCCGGTTGCCAGGGCTGGTGTCGCACCCGCCACTGGACAGGGTTCAGTGGGCGATGGACAAGACCAACCTGAGCACGTTGAAGCTGACGATCGAGTTGCAATGGGATGCCGACGGGCGCGTGACCCAGGCGCGCGTCCAGAACAGGACTGCAAGCGTTTCCGTGGAAAAGGCTGCGCTGAATTGGGCGCGCGGCCTGCGTTTCGAGCCGGGTTCGCCCGGCAAGGGACTGATCCCCTTCCAACTGCGCAACGACAGACGTGGCGGTGGGAATATGCCTTATTTCCCCGGGCCCGGTTCCGGGCCCTGATCGCGGTCTGGCAAGAGAACTTCCCTCATGCGTCGTGAAGAACGCGCTGCATGGTCGCATCTGGACTGAGCGGAAAACGCATACGCGGTAACGATTGCGACGTCCATCCCCGGATCGCGTTGCGATCCGGGCTACGAGTTACGTCATCGGCTCAGCCCAGCGACGCCAACCACTCGTCGTCCGAGCCCTCGCTCACGCCTTCGAACAGGAAGGTCGAGAGATAGCGTTCGCCGGTGTCGGGCAACATCGCCAGCAATACCGAGCCTTCCGGTGCGGATTCGGCAACCTTGAGCGCAGCCGCAGCGGTGGCGCCTGCGGAGATCCCAACGAAGATGCCTTCCTCTGCCGCGAGCCGACGCGAGGTGTCGCGGGCGACCACGTCGTCGATCAGGATGATCTCGTCTGAGATCGTGCGGCTTAGCACGCCTGGCAGGAAGTCCGGGGTCCAGCCCTGGATCTTGTGCGGCTTCCATTCCTGACCCGAGAGCAGGGCCGCGCCTGCGGGTTCGGTGCTGATGACCTTGATGTCGGGGCGCGCGAGTTTCAGCATTTCGCCGGCTCCCGTAATCGTGCCGCCGGTGCCCCAGCCGCTGACGAAATAGTCGAGACGTTTGCCGGCGAAGTCGCTGAGGATTTCCGGACCGGTGGTGCTGCGGTGATAGGCCGGATTGGCTTCGTTTTCGAACTGGCTGGCCAGGAACCAGCCGTGTTGTTCGGACAGTTCTTTCGCTTTGCGGACCATGCCGCTGCCGCGTTCGGCTGCGGGGGTGAGGATGACCTTGGCGCCATAGGCGCGCATCAGCTTGCGGCGTTCGATCGAGAATGTTTCGGTCATCACTGCGACGAACGGATAACCGCGCGCGGCAGCGACCATCGCCAAGGCAACGCCGGTGTTGCCGGAGGTCGCTTCGACGATGGTCTGCCCAGGCTTCAGGGTGCCGCGCTTCTCGGCGTCGAGCACGATGGCCAATGCAAGACGGTCCTTGACCGAGCCGCCGGGATTGAACGATTCGACCTTGACATACAGCGTGGTGTGTTTGGGGGCGACGCGGTGCAGTTTGACGATCGGTGTGCGACCGATGGTGTCGAGAATATTGTCGTAAATGGCCATGGGGGAATTCCTGGGTCGAATCGTTGTCGAGGATTTGATTATTGGGAACTTGACGCGCTGCGATGACGGTTGCCGTCATCGGCATCGGATATGGATGAGCCTGCGCCTTTTCATGCGGCCTCCGCCAGTGTGGGCGTTGACGGGTCCACTTGGCTCCCGGTACACGTGCCGAGCGGCACTGCGCCGAACCAATGCAGCTCAGCGGCGAGTGCTGCGACTTCGCCGACGAACAGCAGCGCGGGCGAGCGCACATCGTGCCGGCGTGCAAGTGCGGGCAGATCATCGAGCGTGCCGACCACCACCCGCTGTTCGGGGCGCGAGCCGTTTTCGACCAGTGCGCAGGGCGTGGACTCGGCGCGGCCGTGTGCGAGCAGACGCGCGCGGACGCGTTCCAGTCCAGACACGCCCATATAGAACGCGAGCGTCTGTTTTTCTTGGGCAAAACCGGCCCAGTCCAGGCCATCGTCTTCGGCTTTCGCATGCGCGGTGACGAAACGCACCGACTGCGCGTGATCGCGATGGGTAAGTGGAATGCCGGCGTATGCGGCGCAGGCCAACGCCGCAGTGATGCCGGGCACGACTTCATAGCCGATCCCGTGTGCGCGCAGGAATTCGAGCTCTTCGCCGCCGCGGCCGAAAATGAAACCATCACCGCCTTTCAATCGCACCACGCGCTTGCCGGCGCGGGCGTGCTCGAGCATCAGCGCATGGATCTGTTCCTGCGGCACATGATGATGGCCAGCTTCCTTGCCGACTTCGATGCGCTCGGCGTCGCGGCGCGCGAGTTCCAGCACTTCCGCGCTGACCAGACGATCGTGCAGGATCACATCGGCTTCGTTGAGCAGGCGCAGGCCGCGCAGGGTGAGCAGACCGGCGTCGCC
>JANLSB010000126.1:0-2074 GCA_031362125.1 Lysobacterales bacterium
TCAAGCTGATCAACGACAGCGTCGGCCACGTCGCCGGCGACGAGCTGCTGGTCGAGGTCAGTCGCCGCATTTCCCAAGTGATCGCGCGCGACGATCTCGTCGCCCGGCTCGGCGGCGACGAATTCGCGATACTCGCCGAGAACATCGAAAGTCCCGAGGCTGCGGAGCACTGCGCCGCGAATATCCTGCGCGCGCTGGGTCAATCGATGTGGATCGAGGGCCGCGAAGTCTTTCCTTCGGCCAGCATCGGCATCGCGTTGTGGCACCCGCGCTACCACAAGAGCGCCGAACTGCTGCGCGATGCCGACGCCGCCATGTACCGCGCGAAGCGTCTGGGCCGCAACCGCAGCGAGGTGTTCGATGAGGAGATGCGCGCGGAAGCCATGCGACTGCTGGATCTGGAAGCGGATCTGCGCCGCGCGATCATGCATGATGCGTTCGAGCCTTATTTCCAGCCTATCCTGCGCCTGCAGGATGGCGAACATGTCGGTTACGAATCGCTGGTACGCTGGAACCACGAACAGCGCGGTCTGCTCGCGCCATCGGCTTTCATCGGCGTCGGCGAAGACAGCAGCCTGATCGAGCAGGTCGATTGGCTGATGTACGCGCACGTGATCGCCTCGATGAGCGAGTATCCGCAGCGCTATGTCTCGATCAACGTCTCGCCGCGGCATTTCCTGTCCGACAATTTCGCCGACCGCTTGTTGCGCATGCTCGACGAAGCCAATCAGGATCCGCGCCGGCTGCGCATCGAAATCACCGAAGTCGCACTGATCGAAGATGCGCCGCGCGCGCTGTTGATCCTGCGCGACCTGCGCAATCACGGGATCGCCGCGTTCCTCGACGACTTCGGTACCGGCTTTTCGGCGTTGTCGTATCTGCACCGTTTTCCGATCCAGGGACTGAAGATCGACCGCAGTTTCGTGACCGCCCTGGAAGGCGACTCCAGCGCAGAAAGTCTGGCGCTGGTGCGTGCGATTCTGGCGATGGCGCTCACCCTGGGCATCGACACCATCGCCGAGGGGATCGAAACCGAAGCCCAGCTCCGGATCCTGATCGATCAGGGCTGCCAGTTCGGTCAAGGTTATTTCCTGGGCGTGCCGAAGCCGCTGGTCCGCGCGCAAAGCAGCCACCGCTGCAGCGCACAGCCGCACTGACGAGAAACGGCTGCGCGATCGTCTACCGACCGGACGAGGAAGGAAGGGATTCCGATGGCGCACTCGCCGGTTCCGCGGTGGGGCCCAGCACCGGCAAGGGTGGGGCGGATTTCGAGAACGCATGCGGGCCGAAGCCGAACATCTCGTCGCTGTGGGTCGACACAATCATCCTCACCATCCCGCTGGGCACCATCAGCTCCAGCGAGATTTCCTTGCCTTCCGGTGTGCGCCCTTGCAGCGTCATCTCGATGAAAGCACCGCCAGTGTCGACGGTATGGCAGGCGACGTGCGGACCTGCGGGGCCATCTTGCATGAAGGGGTGGATCGCCTCGCCCAAGGCCTCCAACGCCTGCGGGAAAAAGAACACCGCGTAGCCATTGTTGTCGTCCATCGATGTCTCCTCAACAAGTCGCGGAAGCGTAGCAGGAAGCTGGAAACGGCGAGCGGAAAACCTCTGTCATTCCGAACGACCGCGCAGCGGACGGAGGGGTCCGCCTGTCGCTCGCTTCCTGTCAATGCACTAGCAGATCCCTCGCTTCGCTTCGGGATGACAAGCTTCTTTGGGCTGTGCATTTACTCAGCCATCACCGCAACTCGATTTTCAACGCGGCTGCCGAGTCGCGCGCAATCTCACGCGCGTTGTCGATATCCGCGCCCAGCGCCAGCGTCACCGCCACGCGGCGATGGCCTTCCACCACCGGTTTTCCGAAAAGACGCAGCGCAGTATCGGGCGCTCGCAGCGCATCGGCGACGTGTTCGAACACCGGCACGCCGTGACCGTGCGCGAGCACCACGCACGATGCAGACGGACCGTTCTGCCGAATGAGCGGAATCGGCAACCCGAGGATGGCACGCGCGTGCAGCGCGAACTCGCTGAGATCCTGCGAGATCAGCGTGACCAGCCCGGTGTCGTGCGG
>JANLSB010000140.1:0-8244 GCA_031362125.1 Lysobacterales bacterium
GTCGTCTCCTCGGTGCCACCGACGATGTGCAGGGCGCGATGCAGAACATGGAAGACCTGCTGCTGCCGTTGCTGCAGGATCTCAAGCAGGGCTTCGACAACGGACTGCAACAGCAGACGCGCCGTCGCTGAGGACGACACAGTGATGAAACACGAGTCGATCATGCGCCATCTCATGCTGGCAGTCGCGCTCGCGAGTGGCGTTTTTGTCGCGTCGCCCGCGCAGGCGACGCAGCCGACCGAAGCCCAGGTCGACAGACTCATGGACACGATGGATATGCGTCGAACGCTGGACGACTTGCTCGTGCAGATCGACACCATGGGCGACAGGATGGGCCAGCAGATGCTCGGCGAGGATGCGACTCAGGAAAAGCGCGAATCGCTGCGGAAATTCATGGCCGAACAAAGCGCTTCCACGCGCAAGCTGCTGTCATGGGACACTTTGGGCCCGATCTACCGCAGGGTCTACACGAAGCTGTTCACCGCCGAGGAAATCGAGGCGATGACCGCGTTCTACGGCAGCGAGACAGGTCGCAACATCATGCGCAAGATGCCGCAGGCGATGCAGCTGTCGATGGAGGAGATGCAGCCGCACATGCAGACTATGATCTCGGACATGCGCAAAAGCCTGGAAACCGAAATGCAGGGTGCCGGCACGGGCGCGCATATGGACGATAAAGACTGAGCCGAGACGGGCGTCGCGTGGGCTTGAGCCGTACGCCGTCTGTGACCGCATCCGGAACAGGCGGCGCCTGTCGGGTATGCCATCCGTTGGGAGACGAACAGCACGCTGCGGATGCCGCGGCATTGATTGATCATGGGCCACGTCTACACGAGACAGCGCCATGGCCTTCCGCATCAGCAATCTCTTCAAGCGCGATCCCGAGCACTATGAAGGCGTCCGCAGAATCAACATCTACCTGCTGCGTGCGCTGTATGCCCTGATGTTCTTCATGCTGGGCCAGACCACATGGACCGGGATCTTCACCCACGAGGGTCCATGGGACCCGAACAAAGCCGTGACTTGGTGCGTGTGGACGGGGTTCTCGGTGGTCGCCGGTCTCGGCATCCTGCATCCGCTGAAAATGCTGCCGATCCTGCTCCTGGAAATCTTCTATAAATCGCTGTGGCTGTTGCTGGTCGCCTACCCGCTCTGGTCGGCAGGCACGCTCGCAGGCTCGTCGGCGGAAGACATCGCCAATGTGTTTTTCCCGGTGTTCGTGGTCGTCCTTATCATCCCGTGGGGCTACGTCTTCAAGCAGTATTCGCCGTTCCGCCGAGAACGCTGAGAGCCTGTTTGCGATCTCCGGCCGGGTCCGCGTCGAACAGCGTCAGCGCCTTCGCGAATTCCGCATCGACCTGCGCCACCGCTTCGATCCGCGTACCGCTGTGCGGATGGTCGAAGCGCAGGCGCTCGGCGTGCAGCAGCATGCGGTGGATGCCCATCATCCGGAACGCGCGATTGTGGCGGCCATCGCCATGGCTGGTGTCGCCGATCAGATGATGCGACAGATGTTTCAGATGCCGACGGATCTGGCGGAAGCGCCCGGTCTGCGGCTGCGCGCGCAGCAGTGCGTAGCGCGAGGTGTCGAAGCCAGCGGAAGGCAAAGCCAGTTCGCAGGTCGCCAGCAGCTCGAAGCGCGTGACCGCAGGCTTCTTCTGCGGCTTGCCCGGGCCGCCATCCAGCGGATGATCGACGGCAAACGCTTCCTCCGGCCAGCCCCGGCATACCGCGAGATAGTCCTTCTCGAAGTCGCCCGACATCAGCGCCTTGCCCAGCGCCGACGCGCTCTCGCGGTCGAACGCCAGCAGCAGACAGCCGCTGGTCGCGCGATCCAGGCGATGCACAAGAAAGATCTGCCGGCCGAACTGCTCGCGCAGCCGGTCGGCCATGAAATCGGTCTCGCCCCGCGCCAGCGCGCTGTCGTGGACCATCAGCCCGGCCGGCTTGTCGACCACAGCCAGGACCTCGTCGCAGTACAACACCGGTATCTCTGCGGGCGCAGCGGGCGGGTCGGGACACTCCGGGCAGGACTTCTGGGTCATCGCTTCGCGCGTGGGTTCTGTAAGAATCGACGCCTATTGTCCCTGATCCGCATCCTCAAGGAGTTACAGATGCCTTTGTCCCCGACTGCCTTCCCCCGTCGTCTCGCGCTGGCCTGCGCGCTTGCGCTGTTCGCGCCCGCCGCATTCGCTGCCGACACGGCCGCACTCCCCAAAGGCATGGCCGCTGGCCCCTGCGTGGAAGGCATCTGCGAATACAGCCTCGGCAACGGCCTGCGCGTGCTGCTGTTTCCCGACGCCAGCAAACCCACGGTGACCGTCAACATCGCCTATGGCGTCGGCTCGGTGCACGAGAACTATGGCGAAACCGGCATGGCCCATCTGCTGGAACATATGCTGTTCAAGGGCACGCCGAAACATGGCGATATCCCGGCCGAGCTGAAAAAGCGCGGCATCGAGAAGAACGCATCCACCTGGCTGGACCGCACCAATTATTTCGGGTCCTTTCCGGCCAACGACGAGACTCTGGACTGGCTGCTCGGCATGGAAGCGGACCGGATGGTCAACTCCTTCATCGCGAAGAAGGATCTCGACAGCGAAATGACCGTGGTCCGCAATGAAATGGAGGAAGGCGAGAACAGCCCGTTCGGCGTGCTCAACGAACGCGTCCGCTCCACCGCGTTCCTCTGGCACAACTACGGCAACAACACCATCGGCGCGCGCTCGGACGTGGAAAACGTGCCGATCGACCGGCTGCAGGCCTTCTACAAAACCTGGTACCGCCCGGACAACGCCACCCTGATCGTCGCCGGCAAGATCGATCCGCAAAAGGCGCTGGGCACGGTGCAGAAGTACTTCGCCGCGATCCCGCGCCCCAACACCGCGATACCGCGTTTCTACACCACCGAACCGGCGCAGGACGGCGAACGAGAAGTCACGGTCCGTCGAAGCGGAGACCTGCGCATCATCAACTTCAGCTATCGCGTGCCGGGCGTCACCCATCCGGATACCGCAGCATTGAGCGTCCTGATGAATGTGCTCGGCGATACGCCGACAGGCCGCCTGCACAAAGCGCTGGTGGAAACCAAGATCGCCGCCGGCGCAGGCGCCGGCAACGACCAATTCCGCGAGGGCGGCCTCGCCGCACTGCTGCTGATCGCACCTAAGGACGCCGATATCGTCAAGGCCGAGAGCGAACTGCTGCGCATCGCCGAAGGCCTGGCCGCCGCGCCGATCACCGAAGAGGAAGTCAAGAGCGCCAAGCGACGCATGGCCAACAGCTTCGAGCGCGGCTTCAGCGACGTCAACGGCGTCGCGATGACCCTCACCGAAGCGGTGGCGGGCGGCGACTGGCGGCTGTATTTCCTGCAGCGCGACCGGATCGCGGCGGTCACTGCGGATGACGTCAATCGCGTGGCGAAAACCTACTTCAAACCCAGCAACCGCACGCTCGGCCGCTTCATCCCGACCGACAACGCCGATCGCGCGGTGATCGCCGTAGCGCCCGTCGCAGCCGAAGCGCTCAAGGGCTTCATCGGAAAAGCGGCCGTCGCGGCGGGCGAAACCTTCGACGCCAGCCACGCCAATATCGCAGCGCGCACCGAAACCTTCGTCATCGGCGACAAACTGAAAGTCGCACTGCTGCCGAAAGACACCCGCGGCGATGCGGTCCTGATCAGCGCCACGTTCCGCTTCGGCGATGTGGATGCGCTCAGGACCGTCTCGAAATATGCGGGGAGCACTGCAGGCGCGCTGTTGATGACCGGCGCCGGCACCCTCAGCCGCGAGCAGATCGTCAGGAAGATGGATGAGATCAAGACCGTCGGCGGCGTGGGCGGCGATCGGCAATCAGCCACGATCAATCTGCAGACCAAACGGGAGATGATCGCCGATGCCCTTTCGCTGTCCACGCAGATACTGCGCAATGCCGACTTCCCGCAAAGCGAGTTCGATCAATACAAACTGCAGATGATCACCGGCATCGAAGCCGCACGCAAAGAGCCCGGCACCGTCGCCGGGATCGCGATGAACCGATACTTCGATCCGTGGCCGGCAGCCCATCCGTTCGCCTCCGCCTCGCTCGACGAATGGATCGCAGGAATCCGTGCGCTCACCCGCGACGACCTGGTCGCCTTCCACCGCGATTTCTACGGCACGACCGAAGGCGAGATCGCGATCGTCGGCGACTTCGACGCCGCTGCGGTGAAAGCGCAATTGCAGACCCTGTTCGCCGATTGGCACGGCAAGCGACCTTACAAGCGCGAACCGACGCACTACACCCCGGTCACCGCGAAGACCGAAAGCGATGAAACGCCGGACAAGGCGAATGCCATGTTCATTGCGCGGACCAACCTGTCGTTCAACCAGAACGACGACGACTATGCGGCACTGATCATCGCCAACAAGATCTTCGGTGGCGACCCCCTGAAAGCGCGCCTCGGCGATCGTCTGCGCCAGAAGGACGGCCTGAGCTACGGCGCGACCAGCGACATCCAGTTCGACAACAGCGTCGGCGGCCGCAACGACGATGGCCTGCTCGCGATCCAGGCGATCGTCGCGCCGGAGAACATGCCGAAACTCGATGCTGCGGTCCGCGAAGAATATGCGCGCTTCATCCGCGAGGGCGTGACCGATGCCGAAGTGCGCGACGCGGCGAATTCGCTGCTGACCGAACGCGAACAAGGCCGCGCGGAAGACCCTCGCCTGTTGTCGTATCTCGCCAACGGTCTGCGCGATGGCCGCGATATGGCGTGGTGGACGAAGGCCGATGCCAAAGCCCGGGCGCTGACCGCCGAACAGGTGAATGCGGCGATCCGCAAGCACTTCAAACCCGATGGGCTGAGCGTGTTCAAGGCCGGCGATTTCGCGAAGGCCACGAAAGCGACGCAATAACCTGACGAAACCCGGGCGGGCCTTGGCCCGCCATTGCGAAATGTCCCTTTGCTTCAAACAATGACCGTAGCCGTTTCGATCATTGCAACTGCATCGGATCACTCGCAACGGCGGGCCAGGGCCCGCCCTACGACTCGAATGCCGAGGGAATCAGCGTCGCGGCCAAGCCGCGATCAATGCCCACAGCCCGCCGAGACCCGCGATCCACGCCGCCGCCGGCACGCCCAGCAGCGGCGGGCCGCCCGCTTCCAGCGCGAACAGCACTGCGGCGGCGACCAGCAAACCGGTACCGAGAATGGCGGAGACGATCCGCCGCTGCATCGCGTTGATGGTCTTCGCCAGATCGGCGAGATCATGCGAACGCATGGCGAGTTCGTGTTTACCGCCGACCTGCTGGCTCAACCAGGCATGCAGCAGCTGCGGCATATCCGGCGCGCGGGTGATGAATTCCGGCAGGCGCTTGCGGAATTCGCCGGCGAGCCTCTGCGGGCTGTAGCGCTCGACCAGGATCTTTTCCAGCACCGGCTTGGCCACCGCCCAGATATCGAGCTGCGGATCGAGCAGACGGCCGACACCTTCGATGTTGAGCAGGGTCTTCTGCAGCAGGATCAACTGCGGCTGCAATGTGAGTTCGTAGCGCTGCGCGGTGCGGAAAATCTTGATCAGCACTTCGGCCAGCGAAATCTCAGACAGCGGCCGGGTGAAGTACGGCTCGCAGACCGCGCGCGCGGCGGCTTCCAGCTCGTCGATACGGATCGTCGCCGGCATCCAGCCGGCCTGCACGTGCAGCTCGGCGATCCGGCGGTAATCGCGGTTGAAGATCGCCATGAAGTTTTCGGCGAGGTAGTACTGGTCTTCGCTGGAGAGCTGGCCGACGATGCCGTAGTCGATCGCGATGAAGCGCGGATTGGCTTTGCGCGCCGGGTCGGCATCGACCCAGATGTTGCCGGCGTGCGCATCGGCGTGGAAGAAGTTGTCACGGAACACCTGGGTGTAGAAGACGCGCACGCCTTTCGCCGCCAGCGCCTTGCGGTCGATACCGGCAGCATCAAGTGCGGCGATGTCGTCGCTGGGGATGCCGTAGACGCGCTCGAGCGTGAGCACGCGCTCGGCGGTGTGGCTCCAGATCACCTCGGGCACATACAGGTCCGGCGAATCCTTCCAGAACCGGCGGATCACCGACGCGTTCGCGCCTTCGCGCTGCAGATCGAGTTCGGCGGCGAGCGTGGTCTGCACTTCGCGTACCACTTCGCGCGCACGGATCTTGTCGGCGTTGGGATGCGCGCGCTCCACCAGCGAAGCGATGCTATTGAGCAGGGCGATATCGCCGTCGATCTGTTTTTCGATATCGGGCCTCAGCACTTTCACCACCACCTCGCGCCCGCCCGGCAGACGCGCGGCGTGCACCTGCGCGATAGACGCCGACGCCAGCGGCGTGGTGTCGAAATGCTCGAAGGCTTCGCGGACATCCTGACCGAGCGACGCTTCGACGATGGCGCGCGCGATCTGGCCATCGAACGGCGCGACCCGGTCCTGCAGCAGCGACAGTTCGATCGCGATGTCCGGCGGCATCAGATCGCGGCGGGTCGACAGGATCTGCCCGAACTTGACGAAGATCGGCCCCAGTTCCTGCAGGGCGAGACGCAGACGCGCGCCGCGCGACAGCGCCGCGACCTCGCGCGAGGCGCGCGGCACGAACGGACGCGCGAGCTTCAGCCAGCGCTCGGCGGGCGTGCCGTCGAGCAGATCGTCGAGACGATAGCGCAACAGCACGCGGCCGATCTTCGTAGCGCGCAGCACCGCGCTCATGCCGCGACCCCGTGCTTGAGGCAGGCACTCTTCAGGCGCGCGATGCGCGAAGCCAAACGCTCGGCGTCATCGCGCAGCGTGTCGACATCGTCGTAAAAGGCGTCGAGTTCGGCGCGAGGCACCACGTCGCGCGATTCCTCGGTGAGATATTCGGCGGCAGTCTCGGCGAACTTCTGTCCGCCGACGCGCGCCTGCCGCAGCGCGGCGGCAACGCCGTTCGCGATCTGCACGCCGATCACATCGCCGAATACCGCCGTGAATGGCTGCTGCCAGTCGGGATCGAAGCGCTCGGCCAACCGCTGCAGGCGGCGTGCGAGTTCGGCATCGCCTTCGATGCGCATCCGCCCGACCGGCACGGCGGTCTCGTCCTCATCGCGCTTGCCCAGCAGTTTCGGCAGCAGCGTCTGCATGCCGAACGACAGCACGCCGCCCAGCGTGCTGCGCACGGCGAGATCGGGTGTCTGCTCGGCGTTGACCGGACCGACCCGCAGCTGCGTGCCCTCCACCTGCAGACGCAGCGCCAGCGGCGCTTCGGCGGAATCCAGGGCCAGCACGACGCTGCGACCATCCAACGGCTGCAACGCATCGCGCGTATCGGGATCCAGCGCCACCGCGCGGTTGAGCGCAGCTTCCAGTGCGCGGCCGGCCAGCGGTTTCCAGTCGAAGGGGGAGGCAGTCATGGCGGTAGTCTACCGGCCCGGGACGAGAGCCGCTGACGACGGTGCTTGGCCAGGGCCTGCAGCTTTCGAGATCACAGTCCGGACCTGATCACCGACATACATCATCCTCACTCGCCGCAGGTCATCAGAAAGCCTTCCGTCATGCGCCTTCGCTATGCTCCCCTCTCCCGCCGGGAGAGGGGCCGGGGGAGAGGGTACGACGCAGCGACGCACGTCATCGGCCCGCAGACCATCATCCGGCGCTGCGCGCCACCTTCCCCCGACGGGAGAAGGAAACAAGCAACGGCGCAACGTCACGTATGTATGGCGTTGCATGGGCCGCGCCTGCGGCTGCGGAGGTCACAGTGCGGGACTAGACTTCTCCCTTGTCCGCATACGATAACGCCAGCCGCTTCAGCCCTTCCTCGATACTCACCCGCGGCGCATAGCCGAAATCGCGCGTCGCAGGCGTCATGTCATACCAGTGCGTCGTGCTCAGCTGCTCGGCCAGAAACCGCGTCAACGGCGGCTCATCCTTCAATCGCAGCAGCGGCCACAGCCATTCGCAGATCGCACCGATCGCATAGGCCACGCCGAACGGCAGACTCTTGTCGACTTCGGGCGCACCGGCCGCACGCAGCAGCGCGTTGACGATCTCGCGCGCCGGTTTGGGCTCGCCGTTGCTGATGAAATACGCACGGCCGGCGCAGGCCGCACCCGGCGCGAGATGCGCGAACGCATCGAAGTGCGCCTGCGCGGCATTGTCGATGTAGGTCGTATCGATGATGTTGTGGCCGCCGCCGACGAAGCGCAGCCGCCCGGCTTTCGCCCGCGACGCCAATCGCGGCAGCAGCTGCTGATCGCCCGGCCCCCAGATCAGG
>JANLSB010000141.1:0-6462 GCA_031362125.1 Lysobacterales bacterium
CCGCACGAAAGCGCAGATCGCGCGCGAGGCGGGGCTGGAACCGCTGGCCGACGCCATCCTCGCCGATCCTTCCATCGCGCCCGAAGAACGGGCTAAGTCTTTCATCGATACCGAGAAGGGCGTGGCCGATACCACCGCCGCATTGGACGGCGCGCGCGCGATCCTGATCGAACGCTTCGGCGAAGACGCCGCGCTGGTCGGCGAGCTGCGCAGTTGGCTGCAGGCCAAGGGCGTACTGCGTGCGAAAGTCGTCGCCGGCAAGGAGAACGAAGGCGCGAAGTACCGCGACTACTTCGACCACAGCGAATCGCTGGCGAACATTCCCTCGCATCGGATGCTGGCGCTGCTGCGAGGCCGGCGCGAGGACATGCTGTCGGTCGATCTGGAACCGACCATCGATGTCGAACAGGGCAACGCCTACGCCGAAGGCCGTGTCGCGCTCGCCGCCGGTATCGCCATGCAAGGCCGTCCTGCCGATCGTTGGCTGAGCGACACCTGCCGCCTCGCGTGGCGCGCGCGCCTGCTGACGACGTTGTCGCTTGAACTGATCGGTGCCGCGCGCGAAAAAGCCGAAAACGAAGCGATTGCCGTGTTCGGCGACAATCTCAAGGACCTGCTGCTCGCCGCGCCGGCCGGCCCGCGGGCAGTGCTCGGACTCGATCCCGGCCTGCGCACCGGCGTGAAGGTCGCCATCGTCGACGCCACCGGCAAACTGGTCGCCACCGACACGATCTATCCGCACGAGCCGAAGCGGCAGTGGGATGGTTCACTCGCCGTGCTGAAGCGGATGTGCGCAGAACACAAGGTCGAACTGATCGCGATCGGCAACGGCACCGCGTCGCGCGAGACCGACAAACTCGCCGGCGAACTGATGGCCAAGCATCTGGAGTTGAAAGTCGCCAAGGTCGTGGTCAGCGAAGCCGGCGCATCGGTGTATTCGGCCTCGGAGCGCGCGGCGCGCGAGTTCCCGGACCTCGATGTCAGCCTGCGCGGCGCGGTCTCCATCGCGCGCCGGCTGCAGGATCCGCTGGCGGAACTGGTGAAGATCGAGCCGAAGGCCATTGGTGTCGGCCAGTACCAGCACGACGTGAATCCGTACGCGATGGCGCGCGCACTCGACGCCCGCGTCGAAGACTGCGTCAACGCGGTCGGCGTGTACGTCAACACCGCATCGTCGGCACTGCTGGCGCGCGTCGCCGGCCTCAGCGCGGCGGTGGCGGAGAACATCGTCGTCTATCGCGACCAGCATGGCGCATTCGCATCGCGTCGCGAACTGCTCAAGGTACCTCGCCTCGGCGAAAAGACCTTCGAGCAGTGCGCGGGCTTCCTCCGCATCGCCGACGGCGACCAGCCGCTGGACGCCTCGTCCGTGCACCCCGAAGCGTATCCGGTGGTCGAACGCATCGTGAAAGCGTGCGGACGACCCATCGCGCAGCTGATCGGCGACACCGCAACGCTGCGCAGCTTGAAGCTGGAGCAGTTCACCGACGAACGCTTCGGCCTGCCCACGGTGCGCGACATCGTCGGCGAACTGGAAAAGCCCGGCCGCGACCCGCGCCCCGCTTTCAAGGCCGCACGCTTCGCCGACGGCATCGAAAAATTATCGGATCTGCAGCCGGGCATGGTGTTGGAAGGCGTAGTCACCAACGTCGCCGCGTTCGGTGCCTTCGTCGATATCGGCGTACATCAGGACGGCCTGGTCCACATCTCCGCACTGTCCGACAAATTCGTCAAAGACCCGCGCAGCGTGGTGAAAGTCGGCGACGTGGTGAAAGTGAAAGTGATGGAAGTGGATGCGCCGCGCAAACGCATCGCGCTGACCTGCCGGCTCGACGATGTGCCCGGCGAAGCGCGCGGCGGCAAGCGCGAAGAACGGCCCGCAGGCGATGGCCCTCGCAACCACGACCGCAATGCGCGCGGCGCCGCACACAAGCCCAGCGCAGGCAAAGCCCCGGCCCCCGCGAACACCGCGATGGCCGATGCACTGCGCGGCTTGAAGCGCTGAACATCGGCACCTGTCCACCGTAGGAGCGGCGCAAGCCGCGAGCCGAGCCTGCACGCATAGCTTCGAGCGATTCGCGGCTTGCGCCGCTCCTACACACGCTTGGCTCCGCGCACCCGGTCGCCGCCCATGTGTATGCTTGGGGCGGGGGGATCGGGATGCCCTGTGCGTGCAGCCGCAGACCTGCTGTCGTCAGTGCCGACCCGGAACCGCCGCCCGATCTGCTGGCTGTGCAAAGGAAGGAAGGCATGTCTGCGCGCTTCGATCTCATCATCACCGCCGACACGGCGAACCGCACCGCCGAGTTCGAGCTTTGCGACGCAGGCGGCGTCCAGCTCGCCTATCGACAGACCGATTTCAGCGCACTCTCCTCAGGCCGCCTTCAGGGGCTTTTCGACCTGCGCAACTACCTGCGCCTGTACGTCGCGGAAGGCAAAGAAGCCGCTGCTGTCGCTGAGATCGGCGTGTGCATCGCGGAGGACGTGCTTGGGCCGGATATCTTCGCGGTGCTGTGGCGCTCGGAGTCGCAGCGCACGCTCCGCATTCAACTGCCCGGTGCCACGCAACAGGACAACCTCCTCGCCGCCGCGCTTGCCCGGGTGCCGTGGGAGATCGCCCGCCCCAGTCTCGGACAAGACAGCCTCGGTGAACGCGCCCTGCTGATCCGCGTCGTCCATGACGCACAGGCGCCGGCCTCGCAGCCGTTGACGCTGGGAACCGACGAAGCCCTGCGCGTGCTGTTCGTGTTCGCCGAAGCGCGCGGCTCGCGTCCGCTCGGCGCGCGACAGGAGCGGCGGGCCCTGCTGAAGATGTTGCAGAAAGAGGTCTATCCGCAGCGCCGCGTGGTCGCGCACTTCCTCACCCACGGCGTCACCCGCGAGCGGCTGCAGGCCCAGATCGTCGAAAACGGCGGCTATCACGTCGTCCACTGGAGCGGCCACGGGCATCTGAATCTGCTGGAGCTGAGCAAGCCCGGCGGCAGCAAGGATCATCTCTCCGGCGATGAGGTGCTTGATCTCTTCACCAACGCGGGCGGCTTTCTGCCACGCATGTTCTTCCTCAGCGCCTGCCATTCCGGCGACATCCTCCGGGTGAAGGACTGGAACGATTTCGTGGCGATCGCGCAGGGCAAGGAGCCCGGCACCAAGGCTGCGGATACGGCCACGCAAAAGCTCGATCTGCAGGAACAGCCAGGTTTCACCGGCACCGCCCACGCCCTGCTGCAGGGCGGCGTGCCTTCGGTCGTCGCGATGCGCTATGCCGTGGGCGACGACTACGCCCGGGAGCTGGCCGTGGAGTTCTATCGGGCATTGCTGGCGCATGCTCAGCCAAAGAACGCAGGCGCTGCACTCAATCTTGCGCGGCAGGCGATGTTGGACGCCAATAAACACAACGCCGCCCAGTTCGCCGTCTGCGATCACGCCACCCCCGTGCTCTACGGCGAGGAAGATCCCCGCCTCACGCTGGCGCAGGGCCGCAGCCCGGATCTGAATCCGCGCAATCCTCGCCTGCACAAGATCACCGAACTGACCACGGCGGGCCACGAACACTTCGTCGGCCGCACCTGGGAACTCGCCGGGCTGGGCGCGGATTTCATCGGCGCCAGTACCGGTGCGGAGGTGAAGCCCGTGGCCGTCATCACCGGCCTGGGCGGGATGGGCAAGACCGCATTGGTCGCCGAGGCTCTGGCGCTGTGGGAGACGCGGTTCGAGTGGGTGCTGCTGTATCAGGCGAAGCCCAATGCGCTGGGGTTCGATGGTTTTTTGCGCGATGTGCATTCGAAGCTGATGGGCGAACTCGGCCGCTATCACGACCATGTGAAAGCCCGCCCCGCCGACGCCATCTATCGCGATGCGGACGACAGCTTCACCGCTGCAGCGCGTTTGGAGCGGCTCACCCGCAACCTCATCCGCGCGCTGACCGATGAACCCATCCTGTTGGTGCTCGACAACTTCGAAACCAATCTCAAACAGCAGCGCGAAGGTGAAACGGCCACCGCCTGCCAGGACACGGCCTGGGACCTCTGCCTCGCCGCGCTCGCCCGTGAACTCGTCGGTACACCGTCGCGTTTGCTGATCACCTGCCGCCGGCCGTTGGCGGCTTTGACCAACGATGCAGCCTGTCCGGTCCCGCTCGGCCCGCTGCCGCCGCCGGAGGCGGCGCTGTATCTGCGAGCGCATCCTGGGTTGAGCCAGATGATCTTCGGCGGCAATAGCAGTGAGCAGGCGCTGGCGATGCGGCTGTTGAATGCGAGCCGCTTCCACCCGCTGCTGATGGATCGCCTTGCGCGGCTGGCGGCTGAACCTGGCCTGCGGCTGCAACTGCTGCAGGCGTTGGAGACCTTGGAAAAGACCAAGGACTTCGCTCAACTGCCGGCATTGTTCGCGACGCGCCATGGTGATGAGAAGGAGTTGGCCTACCTCGGCGACGCGCTCGCCGTCTCGCTGGGTCAGCTCATCCGTGACGCCGGCCCAGACGCCAGACGCCTGCTGTGGATGCTTGCGGTGGCGAATGATCCGGTGACGTTGGGATTGCTCGCAGCCGTTTGGAGCGGCGGAAGCCATGAACAACAGCAACTGCGACAACTCAAACAGATGCTCGACGTGCTGCCGTCTCTTCCTTCTGAGCTTCAGGAGAAACTCAAAGCGCTGCCGCCTGAGTTCCGCGTCGTGCTGGACGCGCTGCCACCTGAGCCACCGCATCAACCGGACATTGCGCCACTGCTTTGCCAGCTAGTCAGCGTGGGGCTGGTTACTGAAGAACGCACCGGGCCGGACGATGCCAACCCCGAGCTGACCTGTCACGAACTGGTGCGCGAGCGCATCCGTACCTGGATGGCGCAGCAGCCGCAGGACCTCGGCGCGCTGAGCGAGAACGCGATCCGCCTGGCCTATGCCGAGCGGCTGGAGCTCGTATACAAAGCACTTCATCACCAGAACACTACCCTCGCCCTGCAGGCCGGCACCAGCGCCTTGGTCTATTGCGTGCAGGCGAAGGCTTGGGATCGGCTGATCAGCTTCGCAAGCAGCCTCCTTACTAGCACGCGTGATCCAAGTTTTCTGGATGCGCTGGTTCCGCATCTCCAGACTGCTGCTAATGAAGCACCCGAGGGCCGGGCGCGTTGGTCGTGCCTAGGCTATCTCGCAGACGCCCTCAATCAAAGCGGTCGACCCGATGTCAGCCTGCCGATCTTCGCGCAGGCCGCTATGCTTGCCCGCACAGCCGCAGAAGGTGGAGACAATGTCACCCAACAGGCTTGGTCAGATTTCGCTTGGATCACGGGCAACAGAGCGAACGCCTTCATGAGGACCGGCAACTTCAATACCGCGCGCGCGTGCCGACTTGAAGCAGTAAATGCATTCAAACACGCAGCTTCCCCTGCAATCCAAGTGATCGGCAGCGAACTGGAGGCCCTGCGCATCGACATCATGCAAGGCAAGGTAGAGACGGCTTTACCACAGGTCGAGGTGCGACTGACACAGGTCAAAGAGTGGTGGGAGCGGCACCGCGCCGGCCAAGCTGTGCCCGAAGCCCCTTATGCCGAGTATCTGGCTCGTGTATTCATCAGCGCGATCGATATCGCCAAGGATGCCGACTTCGTACGTCAAGACTGGGAATCCGCCCTTCACCGGTTGGAGACAAAGCTAGAAATCGAACAAGCACTACATCGCTCGGCTCAGAGTATCGGCATGACGCGGATGAACCGGGCCAACGTGTTGATGAAGATTCCAGGGCGCTTGGGCGAAGCCAAATCCGAGCTGGAAGCCTGCTTAGATCTATTCGAAAACAAGCCGGACTCGAGCGCCGCAGTGCTCAGCTCCCTCGCCAACCTGTTTTACAAACAAGACGACATCACCCAAGCCATCGCCCAGGAACGCCGCGCGCTCGCCATGCGTGAGCAGTTGCCCGATCCCAACGAGCGGGCCATTTCGCACAACAATCTGGGCCACTACCTCGAGCGACTCGACTCTCCTGCTGATCTCACCGAATCGAACCATCAACTTCTTACCGCCCTCCTCTACACCCTCGCCACGGGACATGAGCAGCACTTGCAGATCTCATCGCAGAGCTATGCTGCCCGCTACCGCCGCGCCCACGCCGCCGGCACCGAATTCACCGCCCCTCGCATAGCCGACCTGCTCGCCAAACCCGTCTTCGCCAAGCTCGAACTGTGGCTTCGCCAGCAGCAAGAATCATTGGACGCACTACAAGCAAGGGTCGACGCCTTCCTCGATCAAGCCCGCCAAGCCGCCTTCTCCGCCGAGAACACACCATGACCACCCTCACCGATCTCATCGCCCAACTCGAAGCCGCCGTGCACGCAGGCGACCGCACGCGCGCGCTCGAACTCCTTCGGATGGTCCAACAGCAGTTGGTGCAGGAGAGTCACGACCTGGCCGCCGCCGAGCGGCGCGTCCAGGCCTTGCAGGCGACGGGTGCTTGATCCAGCGCCGCCTGCA
>JANLSB010000163.1:0-20055 GCA_031362125.1 Lysobacterales bacterium
CGCGACCTTGCGCTGCACCGGTTCGGTCTGCTCGGCCAGATACACCGAGCCCATGCCCCCTTCGCCGAGCTGATCGAGGATGTGATAAGGGCCGATGGTCTGCCCGATCATCGATGCCGCTGCGCTGGATGCGTCCGGATGCGGCAGCGTGTCCCTTGGCGCCTCATCAGCGTTTTCGTCGGGCCTGTTCGCACCGGCGTCGGCATCGAAGGCGTGCAGTTGCCCGGACACGGCCGCAGCGGAGGGGCGGCGTTCCGCCTGCGCATCGGTGCATGCCGCGACCAGCGCGCGCAGCGGGTCGGATTCGACATCGCGCTGCCAATCCACATCGCGTGCGCGCTGCAGGTCGCCGACGACCATCTGCAACAGCAGCACGCCCAGGGCATACACATCGCTGGCCGGCGTCGCGGCCTGCCCTGACGCGCATTCTGGCGACAGATACATCTGCTCACCGATGCCTTCATCGCCGACCAAGGTCAGCCCCGCGCTGGTGATCTTCATCGACTCAAGGCGGGTCCGGTCGGTCAAGTCGCTCCATCCGAACTCGCCCAGCCTGGCGCGGACCCGATCATGGTCGTGATCGTTGTCGATGAGGATGCTCGCAGCACCCATGTTGCGATGCACAACGCTCGCCGCATGCACCGCCGCGAGCGCGCCGGCCACCTCGATGATCAAGCGCATGCGCTCCGCCAGCGTGATACGACTCAGCCCACCTTGCGATGCCGCCCATTGCAGCAGGCTGCCGTGACGCGCGCAGTCCATTTCCAGAAAATAGGGCGGCTCGTCCAACTGCCAATCGAGGACGATCGCGGTGTCCTTGCGACCCGCCAGCGCTTCGCGCAGATAACGCATGACTTTGGTTTCGCGCTGCAACAACCGCAGATGCTGCTCGCTGCGGCAAAAGCGGAACACGCGTTGCAGGTGGCTGCCCTGCGCCTGGGCAAGCCAGGTCTCGCTGACCGGACTGCTGCCCAACAAGCGCAAGAGATGCCACTCCGGCTTGCCGAGAACCGGCGAACCTGGGGAGAACGCGGCCATCGCCTTGCGGTCGAGCATCTGTGGCTCGACAGTCAGCTTGTATCCGCGGCGTGGAATGGTGCGGATCAACGGTTCGTCGGCATCCGTGTCCTGCAGTGCGCGCCTAAGGTAATAAATAGCATTGGTCAACCCGGTTTCGCCGACCAGCGCATTGCCGTTCCAGACCCGATCGATGAGTGCAGTGCGGGAGACCATCGTCTTCGTGGCGCTGGCCAGACAGGCCAGGACTTCCAGATGCTTGCGTTTGAGGGGAATGCGCTCGTCAGCGTAGGCCAACGACCCGCGGATCGGATCGATCAGCCGACCCGAGAGTTCATAGGGTTGATCCAGGTAGCGATCTTCGATGCTTGCTGTTTCATTCACGACGATGAACCTCTACGAATTGCCCAGACCCGTTTGCCTCTGCGCGAACGGAAAGTGTCTGCCGGTCGTTCAAGCAAAACTCAAGGATATCCGGCGCTGTCGGTGTTGCGCAGGCTGTATTCTAGACGGACTGCATTACCCTGAGTCGGAGCTTGCCTTTTTTAAATGCGAGTTTACCGCTGGTGGGGACGCAGACACTGTGATGAAAATACGAGAACTGGCAGGGAGAACGGGAATGCACTGCCGTTCACATGGGCATACGATCAACGAGAAAAGTGATGTCGAGATGCGCACCGAACGTAGCCTCTAAACCGTCGCGGCATCCTGTGGCGCAACGGTCCCATGGGGCGACCCTATGGTGGTGAAGAATGCAGTGACTGCGGGATCGGATCAAACCACGCTCAGGCAAGGCGCTGGTGTACAGTCCCCGGGTCCCATCGCCAGAGCATTCATGCGCCTGCTTACCATCGCCAGCCTGTGTCTGTTCGCAGCCGTCGCACAGGCCGCAGAAATCGACCGCCGCATCGCCGTCACCATCGACGATCTGCCGTGGCAGCGGATGGCGACGACGTCTCCGGACGCGCTGCGCACGCGCCATGCCGCGCTGCTGGAACAACTGCGGCGCGGCGACGTGCCGGTGGTCGGTTTCGTCAACGAAGACAAACTCGAACTCGACGGCGTGGTGCAGCCCGAACGCGTGGCGATGCTCGAAGCCTGGCTCGATGCCGGTTACCTGTTGGGCAACCACACTTATGGCCATCTCGATGTGCATGAGGTCGGCATTCCGGCGTTCGAGAATGCGATCCTGCGCGGCGAACGCGTACTGCGGCCGATGCTGGCGAAGCGCGGACAGACGCCGCAGTGGTTCCGTCATCCCTATCTGCGCGCTGGCCGCACCGCTGAGGACAAAGCCGCGATCACCGATTTTCTATCCCGGCACGGCTACCGCGTCGCGCCGGTCACCGTCGACAACGGCGAATGGGTGTGGGCGTTCGCGTATGCGCGCGTGCTCGATACGCAGGCGGACACGCCGGAGCGCGCCGCATTGCTCGAACGCCTGCGGCTGGGCTACGTACCGTACATGCTCAACAAGCTCGATTACTACGAGCGCCAGTCGCAGGCGCTGCTCGGCTACGCGCTGCCGCAGATTCTGCTGTTGCACGCGAACGAATTGAATGCCGAGGCCTATGCCGAACTGATCGCAGGCATCAAACGTCGCGGCTATCGCTTCATCGCCCTCGACGAAGCGATGCGCGACCCCGCCTATGCGCGCGAAGACGGCTATCACGGCCGCTACGGCCCAAGCTGGCTGCATCGCTGGGCGATGGCGGAGCAACGTCCGAAAGACTTCTACGCCGGTGAGCCGGTCGTACCGAACTGGGTGCTGGATCGTGCGGGCGTCGACAGCGAGTGAGTCGGCATCGGTGACCACCGCTTTCGGCTCCTGGAGCACGACCCTCGCGATCGGCGCGGGCTTCGGCCTCGCGGTGGCGCTGCTGCTGGCGTTCACGCGCAGCAACGCCGTCGCCAATCGGCTGCTTGCGCTGCTGTTGCTGGTGTTCGTGCTGAAGCTGATGCCCTACGTGCTCGGGTTCGCCGGTTACTACGATGCGTATCCGTGGCTGTCGTTCGCGCCGTTCAATCTCGGACTGGCAATCGGTCCGCTGCTGTATCTGCACGTGCGCCGACTCACTTCGGTCGGCTTGCCGCCCGGATGGCGGTGGCATCTGCTGCCGGGCCTGCTGCAGTTCGGCTATCAGGCGGTGATGTTCGCGCAGCCGCTGGCGGTGAAGAACCTCTGGGACGATCGCGTGCATCGCGACTGGATCGATCCTGCCGAGACCTTTCTCGGTCTGCTTTCGTTCGCGATCTATCTGTGGCTGTCGCTGCGCGCCTATCGCGCCTATCAGCGTTGGCTGGATGCGCATCTGAGCAACCGCGAGGAATTTCGCATCGTCTGGCTGCGCAATGTGCTGGTCGCGTTCACGCTGGCGTTGCCGGTGTGGGCGCTTTACGAAACGCTGAGCTACGCCATCGACTTCAACTACTTCCAGCGCTTCCCGCTGTACGTATGCTTCACCCTGCTGGTGTTCTATCTCGGGCTGGAAGGCTGGCGGCATTCCAGCACGCGCTATCCGCTGCCGGCAACGGCGACAGAGCGGGTGGAGCCACTGCGCTCCGAATCGACCGGCCGCGACTGGGCCGCGCAAGGACGGGAATGGCTGTTGCGGACCGAAGCCACCGGCTGGTGGCGCGACCCGGAGCTGAGCCTCGACAGCCTCGCCCGCCATCTGGGCACCAACACCGCCTACCTGTCGCGCGCACTCAACGAAGGGCTGGGTCTGAGCTTCAACGAAGCGATCAATCGGCTGCGGGTGGACGAGGTCGGTCGTCGGCTGACGACAGACGCCGCCAACGGGGAGCTGCTCGACATCGCCTTCGCCGCCGGCTTCAGCTCGAAGACCAGCTTCAACCGCAGCTTCAAGGCCCGGACCGGAAAAACCCCGTCCCAATTCCGTACATCGGCCAACCAGACGCGTACCAAAGAATAAATACCGCGGAATTTCAACGCTGGAACTACAGCCCGCACGTCTCCGGGCACCGTGGCGACATCGCCAACGCACCGGAACCGCCATGCGCCCGACCACCCGACTCCTCCTCATCGCCTGCCTCGCCCTCGCGCCGCTGGCTTCCGTACTCGCCGCCGACGCGCCGCAGCCGCTCACCGCCAAGGAGGCCCAGCGCGAGCTGCGCATTCTCAAGCGCGGCCTGACCGACCTGCACTCGGGGCTCTATCGCTACCTGACCCCGGAACAGCTGGAGGCCGAATTCGCCCGCGCCGAAGCCCAGGTCGCCGACGGCAGCGACGCGATGGAGATGCATCTGATCGCCAGCCGGATCGCCGCCGCGGTGCGCTGCGGCCACACCTGGACCAATCCACTCAACCAGGGCCCGGCGATCCAGCGGGCGCTCGCCGATTTACCGGCACTGCCGGTGCGGATACGGCTGCTGGAAGGCCGCATGCTGGTCACCGCCAGCGCGGATCCCCAGGTGCCGGTCAGCGCCGAACTGTTGAGTATCGACGGGCGCACGCCCGCTGCGCTGATCGCCGACTTCATGCCCTATCTGCGCGCCGACGGCAGCAACGACGGCAAGCGCCTGAGCCAGCTCGACAGCGGCGAGAACGGCGACGCTATGGACCGCCTGCTGCCGTTGCTGCATCCGCCGGGCGCGCGCGGCTATGCGCTGAAACTCCGCCCACGCGGCGGCAAGGTGCGTGAGGTCACGGTGCCGGCGATGACCGCCAGCGAACGCGAGCGCCTGCTCACCGCTGCCGGCAACCCGCTGCCGGGCAACGACTGGCGCTTCGAGATCGACGGCGACACCGCCAGGCTCACCCTGCCGACGTTCTCGTTCTGGAACGGCGGCTTCGACTGGAACGGTTTTCTCGACCGCAGCTTCGCGACGCTGGATGAGAAGAAGATTCCCAACCTCATTCTGGATCTGCGCGATAACGAAGGCGGCGACGACGCGATCGGCCACGCGCTGCTTGCGCACGTCCTGCCGGCGCCGTTCACCATTCCGGCCAGCCGCGTCGAAACCGCATACGAGCGCGCGCCCTACGATCTGGCGCGACATCTCGACACCTGGGATTACTCGTTTTTCGACCGCACCGGCCAGGTCGTACGCGGCGAAGGCCGCAATTGGCTGCTGCGCGAACAGGACGCGGACCGCGTCATCGCGCCGGTCGCGAAGCCATATGGCGGTAAGGTTGTACTGCTCACCGGCCCGCAGATGAGCTCAGCCGGTTATCTGATCGCCCGAGACTTCAAGGCCAGCGGCGCGGCCACGCTGATCGGCCGCGAAACCGGCGGCAGTCTGCGCGGACTCAACGGCGGTCAGCTCGCGTGGATGGTGCTGCCGGTCTCCGGGGTCAGCATCGATATCCCGCTGATTTCGGGCTTCGCGAAAACCGCGCAGCCGGATCGCGGCGTCGTGCCCGACATCGCGGTGCGTACGCGGCTGGAGGATGTGGCGGCGAACATCGACCCCGACATGGTGGCGGCGAAACGCTGGTTGACCAAGCAGGAGGCAAACCGCTAAGCCACCCTCATCGCGACCGGGTCGTTCACTACGGAACTGCGGGTATCGGTCGACGCTACTTCACCGGTTCTGCTTGCTGACATGCAAGGCTGGCCTCTCTATTGAAGCGGGTTTCAACGAGCGGCATACGATGGACGGCACAACAGACGCGGGCCGCAGCACGTTTCGAAACGATGTCCACAGCGGTCTGAATCCATCGCGGCATGCACGCGTCTGCGTACCGCGTGACGCGACACAGATCGCCGAGACGCTGCATGCAGCCGCCAAGGCAGGGCAGCGGGTCGCGATCGCAGGTGCACAGCACGCGATGGGCGGACAACAGTTCGCCGATGGCGGCTGGTTGCTCGATACGCGGGCGCTGGACGGGATCATCGACTTCGATGCGGGCTCCGGACACGTACGCGTCGGTGCCGGGACGCGCTGGCCGGCGCTGCAGCGCTTTCTGGAGACGCAGCGCGATCCGCAGGGCCGCGGTTGGGCGATCCGCCAGAAGCAGACCGGTGCCGACGACTTCAGTCTGGGCGGCGCGCTCGCAGCCAACATCCACGGACGCGGCCTTGATCGGCCGCCGTTCGTCGACGACATCGAATCCTTCACGCTGGTGACCCCCGATGGCGGAATCATCGAGGTCGACCGGCAGCGACAGCCCGGACTGTTCTCGCTGGTCGTCGGCGGCTACGGCCTGTTCGGTGTGGTCAGCGCGCTCACCCTGCGCCTCGCGCCGCGGCGGATCATGCAGCGACGCGTGTGCCTGCTGCGCCGCGCCGAACTGGCTGCGGCCTTTGCGCAGGCGCGCGCGGAGGGTGCGCGCTACGGCGATTTCCAGTTCGCGATCGATCCGCGCAGCGGGGATTTTCTCGGCCTCGGTGTGTTCGCCTGCTACGTCCCCGTGGACGGACGCATGGATGGGCGCACCGCTGCGAGTGCGGCCGCGCATTCGCAGACCATGCAGTTGTCGTCCGAAGACTGGCGGGAACTGCTGATGCTCGCGCACACCGAAAAATCCGAAGCCTTCCGTCGTTACAGTGCCTTCTATCTCGCCAGCGACGGTCAGCTTTACGGCGGCGACGATCACCAGTTCGGCGTCTATCTGGACGGCTATCATCAGGCGATCGACGCTGCGCTCGGTCATCCCGGTTCGGAAGTCATCACCGAATTGTACGTGCCGCTTGGCGATCTCGATGCTTTTCTCGGCGTCATCGCCGACGACTGCCGACGCCACCATGTCGATCTGATCTACGGCACCGTCCGCGTGATCGAACAGGATCGCGAAACCGTGCTCGCCTGGGCGCGCGAGTCATGGGCCTGCGTCGTGCTGAATCTGCATGTGCGCCACGACGCGGACGGCAAAGCCCGCATGCGCGACGACATGCGTCGACTGATCGACCGCGCGCTGCAGTTCGGCGGCAGTTTCTATCTCACTTATCATCGGTCCGCACGCGCGGACCAATTGCAGGCGGCCTATCCGCGGCTGGACGAATGGCTCGCTGCGAAGCGACGCATCGATCCGGCAGGCGTGCTCGCCAGCGACTGGTACCGCGCGCTTTTGTCGACGCTGGACACGCCGTCGGATTCGCGATGATCGCCGGCCGTCCCAGCGCCACCGCGTTGCTGGTCGCACTTTCGGTCCTGCGCTGCGGCGGGCGATACGGGCTGCCCGATGTGTCGCTGCAGGTCGCCGACGATGCCTTGCGCATGGCCGGCGGCCACTGGGGTTGGCTGCGACGCCTCGCGCACAACAGGCCCGGTCGTCGCGTGCTGGATACGATCGAAGCCTTGGCGTTGCCTGGTCTGGCAGACCACCACTGCGCACGCAAGCGCTGGCTGTTCGAGCGAATGCTGACGTTCGGTCCCGATCTGCGTCCAATCTGGGTGGGCGTCGGTTTCGATGCGTTGGGGCTTGCGCTGCTCGAGCGTTCCCGCGTGCGCTCCGTGGTTGAACTCGACCACCCCGACAGCCTGCGTCTGCGCGATGCCATCGTGCCGTCGTCTTCGCGAATCACACGCAGCGCGCTATCGCTGCCCGAAGATGCTGAACGTCTGCTCGCGCTTTGCCGCGAACATCCAAGCGCCTTGATTGTCGAAGGCGTGGCGATGTATCTGCCGCCGCGTCCGCTACTGCGCCTGCTGCGACGATTGGCGGCGCTGCCGGTACCGCCACGGCTGTTGTTCAGCGCGCTTGAACCGATCCGCGCCGGTGGTCGCGGTTTTGCCGTAGCGCGCGGCAGCACCCGACGCTGGCTGGCGCGACAGGGCGAACCGTTTCGCTGGCGGTGCGCGCCTCAACGTCTGGCTGTTGTGTTGAGGCGACTTGGCTACGAAGCGGATGGCGTTTGGGACGGCGCCGGATTCGGCGAATACGCGATCGATGCGATATCGCTGCGGACCGGCTGAAATGTGGCGCCTTACATCAACCGTTCAAGCCAACACGGTCACCGCATCGCCGATGCGCAGCGTACCGATACCGCGCGGGATCAGGTTCATACCGAAGGTGATGCCGTTCGGCGTGCGCCGATAGTTTTTCAGAATGTTCAACGGCTCGCCGTCGGCGCGGCGCGCGCCGGTGACCGGGTCGACGGTGGTGAACACGCAGCGGACACATACTTTCACCGCATCGAACTCGACCACGCCGATACGCACGCGTTTCCAGCCATCCTCGGCATGCGCGGCGGCATCGGCAATGACCAGATTCGGGCGGAACTGCGCCATGACGACCGGCGCGCGACCGGCGTCGGCGAGGCGAGCGTTCAAACCATCGAGCGCCGACTGCGAAATCACCAGCATCGGGTAGCCGTCGGCGAAACTCACTTCGTCGCCCGGCTGTGCGTATTCGGGATCGACCGCGCGTCGCGCGTCATCGTCCATGTACACGAGCCGCACCGGCCGCTGCAGGAATGCGCTCAGCCACGCATCGGCCGCTGGATCGACGAGCAGCGCATCGACCGAGCTTTTCCAGATCGAAGCCGGCGCGCGCTTCGCATCGGGCGATGGCGGCACGACATCGAAACCCGCGACGCCCGGCGCGGAGAGACGCAGGCCCTCGCCTGTCGCTTCGGCGCGGATCAGCACCATTTCAGACACCTGCCGCGCGGTGACGAAACCGCCATCGGCGTCGACCACCATCCAGCGACGATCGTGACGTGGACCGCGCGGAAGGATGTCGAGGGTTTCGACCGCAAGACCTGCGGCCGACTTCAGCGGATAGAGATGCAGCGAAGACAGATGCATGCCATCGAATCCTAGGGCGAGGCGCGATGGGCGTAGCTGAGCACGCGGGTGATCGTCCACTTGTCGCCCTGCTGGCGCCAGACGATGGTGAAATCGGCCATACCTTCGCATTGACCACTGTCGAACTGGCAGAACCGGTGCGAACCGCGGGCGATGGCGCCGAAATCCTTGATCGGAAACACTTCCAGCGTGCCCGGGATCAACTCGCGACGGAAATGGCCGCAAACGTACTGCCTGGTATTCGCGAGCATCGCATCGCGGGTCCAGGTGACGCCGCCGGTGTCGTGATAGAACTCGACGTCCGCAGCGAAGAAACCCGCGTGCTTCTCCAACTGCGCCGGATCGACGCAGGTGTTGAACGCAGCGAAGACTTCGGCATCGAGTGCTGAAATCGTGTCGGACAGAGGCTCCGCGACGTGTACAGGCACTTCCTGTTCAAAAGCCTGCGCGGCAAGCGGGTACGACGCGACCGGAAACAACGCGACAAGCATCGACAGCAGTTTCATTGTGGCTCCGCAGAATGGGAAGACGCGCCGCAAGGCACAGCGTCACACGCCCACGGTACACAGCCGCATCCGTGGCGGCAAGCCGCGTCACGGCTTGCGGTAGAGATGCACGAAACGGTCGGTTTTGCCCCTGATCGCGGGGTCGAATACGTTTTTGCTGCGATCGTCGTCGCGATTGCGCAGGATTTCGATGCTGCCCGCGAATTCGAGGCCATGCGATTTGAAGTCATTGACGGCGAAGGTTTCCTCGACCCGATGCAGCGCCTGCGCATCCGTCTTGCCGGTGCCTTCGCGCGCGGCGTGATCGACGATCAACAGCCGACCGCCCGGTTTCAGTGCAGTCACGATCTGATCGATGAATTGCCCTGCATCGATTGTCGGCCAGCCGTCCTTGTCGTCGGCGACGTACAGGTCGTGATACGACATCACGATCAACGCACCATCCAGCGTGTTCCTGCCAAGACCCAGCGCGTCGTTGGGTGCGATCGAATAGCTCACGTTCGGAAGGCGATTGCCGGCGAGACGCGGCCCGAGACCTTTCTTCGCGAAACCGTCGTACGGCGCATTGTTGATCAGCAGCACCTTGCCCTGCGGGCCGACGATGCCGGAAATGATTTCGCTGTAGTAACCGCCGCCGCCGAAGATGTCGGCGACGGTGTCGCTACGGCCGAACCCCGCGAGTGCGAGCATCGCATCTGGGTGGTCGCGCACATCGCGCGCACGGTCATCGGCACTACGCGATGGCGCCGACAGGTACCGGGCGATATCGTCCCTGTCCATACCGCCAGTGTGGGCGCAGCCCGCAACTGCCGAAAACGCCAAGATCAAGGCAAGGATCTGCAGTGGACGCATGGCTTTCTCCGGCTCGGCAACTGGGGTCACCATACGCCACCGGCCCGTCCGCATGTCCCGGCCCGGAAGTCACGCGTCGGGTTATCGCCAAAGTCTGCAAGCTCGGGTGCGACGGTCTGCCGTCCGCGCCGTCTCATCCGATGAGACAGCGTAGATGTCAGAATGAGGGCATGCAGCTTTCCCAGAAACTCGCGATCCTGGCCGATGCGGCCAAGTACGATGCCTCCTGCGCCTCCAGCGGCGGCGACAAGCGCGATTCGCGCAAGTCCGGCGGCATCGGCAGCACCGAGGGCATGGGCATCTGCCATTCCTACACGCCGGACGGGCGCTGCGTGTCGCTGCTGAAGATCCTGCTCACCAATTTCTGTATCTACGACTGCGTCTACTGCGTGAACCGCGTGTCGAGCAACGTGCGGCGGGCGCGCTTCACCACCGAGGAAGTGGTCCAGCTGACGCTGGATTTCTACAAGCGCAACTATATCGAAGGCCTGTTTCTTTCCAGCGGCATCATCCGCAGCGGTGACTACACGATGGAGGAAATGGTCGAGGTCGCGCGCAGTTTGCGCGAAGACCACCGTTTTGGCGGCTATATCCATCTGAAAACCATTCCCGAGGCTTCGCCGGACCTGCTCGCGCTCGCCGGCCGCTATGCCGACCGCCTCAGCATCAACGTCGAACTGCCCACCGAAGCCGGGCTGGCGAAACTGGCGCCGGAGAAAACCATGCCCGGCATTCACGCTGCGATGGGCGAACTGCGCTGGCGGATCGACGAAAGCAAGGAAGCGCGTGCGACGAAGGCAGGTGTGATCAAGCCCACAAGACGCGCCAGACCGCCGCGCTTCGCACCGGCCGGGCAGAGCACGCAGATGATCGTCGGCGCCGACGACGCGGACGATCGCAGCATCCTGCACACATCGCACGGCCTTTACAGCGACTACCGCATGCGCCGCGTCTACTACTCGGGTTTCAGCCCGATTCCGGACGCCTCCTCGAAGCTCCCGATCAAACCGCCGCCGCTGCTGCGCGAGCACCGCCTGTACCAGGCCGACTGGCTGCTGCGCTTCTACGATTTCAAGGTCGAGGAAATAGCGCCGGACAGCGCGCAGGGCGGCAGCGGGATGCTGGATCTGGACATCGACCCCAAGCTTGCATGGGCGCTGCGCCATCCCGAACAGTTCCCGGTGAATCTCAACACCGCACCGCGCGAAACGCTGCTGCGGGTACCCGGGCTGGGCACCCGCAATGTCGACCGCATCGTCCTGGCGCGGCGCTACGGGAAGCTGCGCATCGCCGACCTCGCGCGGCTGCGCGCGCCGCTGCAGAAAGTGCTGCCGTTCGTGCAGCTGCTGGATCATCATCCCCGAAAACGTCTGGACGATCCGACAACGCTGCGCGCACAGCTGGCGCCGAAACCGCGGCAGCAGGATCTGTTCGCGCCCGCATGAACACGGCCCTCCATACGGCAAGCATCGAGCCTGCCTGGGATCTGCATGCATGGCGCACGGCCGCACGCGCGGCGCTGCGCGCGGACATCGCCCCCGAAGACATCGCATGGGGCGGCGATGCGCAGGCGAGTCTGCTCGCGGGGATCGATCTGTCGCATGCGGCACCTTTGCGCACAGCGCCGCATGTGCCTGCGTCCCTGTTCGAGCTGGCCGGCAGCGTGCTGTGCCATCGCGATCCGCAGCGGCATGCGCTGCTGTACCGCATCGCCTGGCGGATCGCACAAGGCGAGCCGCATCTGCTCGCGCGCGTCACCGATCCGGACACCCGGCGCGCGACCGAGCTGGCGAAGGCGGTCGGCCGCGACACGCACAAGATGAAAGCCTTCGTGCGTTTTCGCGAAGTTCCGGGCGAGGCCGATGCCTTCATCGCCTGGTTCGAACCGGATCACTGGATTGTCGACCGCGTCGCGCCGTTCTTCGCCCGTCGTTTCGTCGGCATGCGCTGGGCGATTCTCACGCCCTACCGCAGCGCTGCGTGGGATGGCACCGCACTCGCATTCGGCCCGGGCGCGCAGTACAGCGACGCGCTTCCGGACGATGCGCGCGAGGATCTATGGCGGACGTATTACGCGAACATCTTCAATCCGGCACGGCTCAACCCGCGGATGATGCGTCAGGAGATGCCGCAGAAATACTGGAAGCATCTGCCGGAAGCGCAGTTGCTGCCATCGTTGATCCAGAATGCCGGCCAGCGCGTGCGCGACATGGCGGAGCGGGAAGCGCAGGCGCCGAAGCGGAAGATTCCGAAGCGTCGCGAACACGGTGACACTGGGCGGTGATGGTTCAGGGCTGAGTGCTCTGATTCGCTCATGGCGCGCCATGGAGATGATCAGCCATCCCGGCGGCTTCAGACCGGCCGTCCCAGTTACGCCAGATAACCGCCATCCACCGCGAGGCAGGTGCCGGTGACATAGCCGGAGGCCGGCGAGCACAGGAACAGCACCGCCGGCGCGATCTCGTCGGGCTGCGCGCTGCGGCTCATCGGAATCAGCTGCGACATCATCCCCATCAGTTTCGGATTGGTGGTGATCGCGGATGCGAACTTGGTGTCGGTCAACCCCGGCAGCACTGCATTCACGCGGATACCATGGGCGGCGAGTTCTTTGGCAAAGCCTTCAGTCATATTGACGATGCCGGCCTTGGTCATCGAGTACACGCCCTGTCCGGCTGCAGGCCGTTTCGCGTTGACCGAAGCAATATTGACGATGCTGCCGCCACCCTTGGCCTTCATCCGTCGCGCAGCCTGCACCGTGGTCCAGAAATAGCCGCGCAGATTCACATCGACGGTCTTCTGATAGCTACCCAGATCCATGTCGATCATCGGACCGAAGTACGGATTCGCCGCGGCATTGTTGACCAGGATGTCGGGCGCCTTTCCGGCAGCGTCGAGGCTATCGAACAGCGCTTCGATCGCGTCGGGATCGCCGACGTGCAGTGCGTGCGCCTCGGCAGAACCACCAGCAGCGCGGATCGCGTCCGCAACCGTGGTGCAGGCCTCGACATTGCGCGAGGTACAGACGACGTGGGCGCCGTGGGCGGCGAGCAGATGCGCGATCGCCTCGCCGATACCGCGCGATGCGCCGCTGACCAGCGCGATCTTGCCGTTGAGATCAAACAGGGGGTCCGATGTCGACATGAATAGGCCACATGATCCGTGATGAAAGAGGGCGCGCACGAGACGGCTTGCTATGCTGGCGAGACTAGCACAGCACACTGACGGGACCCATGGACACGAATCGACGACGCGTATTGATCACCGGAGCCGGAAGCGGACTCGGCCTGGCCCTGGCGCATCGCTATGCGCGCAGCGGTGCACGCGTGGCCTGCGTCGATGTCGTCGCGGACCGGACCGAAGCCGCGGTTGCGGCGCTGTCGGGCACCGGCCATCTCGCGCACGTCGCCGATGTCGGCGACGATGCCTCGATGCAGGCGCTGCATGATCGCATCCAGCGCGAATGGGGCAGCGTCGATGTGTTGATCAACAACGCGGGCATCGCATCGGTCGGGCCCATGGTCGACACCACCATGGCGGAATGGCGAAAAGTCCTCGATATCGATCTGCTGGGCGTGGTCCGCGGCTGTCGGCTGTTTCTCCCCGCAATGCTGGCCGCACGCAAAGGACAGATCATCAACACCGCGAGTTTCGCGGGCTTGGCCGGCGCACCGGGCATGATGAGCTACGGCGTGTCCAAAGCCGGCGTAGTCGCGCTGTCAGAACAACTGCGTGCCGAGACACATCACCATGGCGTCGGCGTGAGCGTGATCTGTCCGGCGTTCTTCCGCACCAACCTGCTGGAGACCGCCTTCGCCAGCGACAAGATCAAGGCGAAGGTGCTGAAGCTGATGGACAACTCGCCGGACACCCTCGAAGGCGTTGCCGACAAGGTCTTCGCGGCCGCCGAACGCGGCGAGTTCATGATCATCCCGACCAAACGCGAACCGATGCGCTGGCGGATCAAGCGCTGGTTCCCGGCGCTGTATTTCAGCAGCGTGCGGAAACTCGCGAGTCAGCGCCCGCGCGCCGCCGACTCCCGGTGATACGAGGCTCTTGAAGCAAAGCGCCGTCGCAGACCCCTGCAGCGTTTTTTTCAACGCCGCTCTTTCATCGCCATCACAACGCCGAGCCCGGCGAGCAGCGACACCGCAGCGGTGCCGCCGTAGCTCAGCAGCGGCATCGGCACGCCGACCACCGGCAGCAGGCCGGAAATCATGCTGCCGTTGACGATCACGTAGACCGAGAACGCGAGGCCGAGCGCGCCAGCGAGCAGACGCGAGTAGGTGTCGCGCGCTTCGCTGGCGATCCACAGACAGCGGCCAACGACGAAGGCGTACAGCGCGAGCACGGTCGCCACGCCGACCCAGCCGAATTCTTCAGACAGCACGGCGAAGATGAAGTCGGTGGTGTGCTCGGGCAGATAATCGAGATGCGACTGCGATCCTTGGCCCCAACCTTGCCCCGTCCAGTTGCCGGAGCCGATCGCGATCTTCGACTGGATAATGTTCCAGCCGGTGCCGAGCGGGTCGGATTCGGGATCGAGAAATGTATGGATGCGATCTTTCTGATACGGCCGCAGCATCCAGAACCACGCGACCGGCGCGGCGGCGGCAACGCCGGCGGCGGCGGCGGCGAACCAGCGCCATGGCAGGCCTGCAAGGAACAGCGCGAACGCGCCGCTGGCCGCGACCAGCATCGCGGTGCCGAAGTCCGGTTGCAGCAGAATCAGCAGGGTTGGCCCGGCAATGATGACACCGGCGGTGAGCACAGTGAGTACCCGGGGCGGCAGACGTTCGCGATGCAGGAACCACGCAACCATCATCGGCAGGCTCAGCTTCAATACTTCGGCCGGCTGGAAATAGAACACGCCGAGATTGATCCAGTGATTGCCGTGTTTGCCCTGGCCGATGAACAGCACCGCCACCAGCGGCAGCAGCGAACCGGCGAAGACCAGCGGGGTCACGCTGCGCAACTGCGCCGTCGGCACTCGCGACAGCAGCCACATCGCGGCCAGACCGATGCCGTAGCGCGCGCCCTGCGCCATCACCAGACGTGGATTTTCGTTGCCGGCGCTGTACAGCACCGCCAGGCCAACGCCCATCAGCGCCATCAGCGCCATCAGCAGCGGCCAGTCGAGCGTGCGCGTGAAGCGCAGGAACAGATCAAGCAACCAGCGGACGAAGGTGGTCATCGCGCGGGGCCCGCCGTTGCGGGATCGGTGGCTGCGGGCTCGACTGCATCCCCGGGAGGCGCTGTCAGAGCAACCGGCGCAGGCGACAGCGGCGCCGTGCTCGCGCCGGTGACGACATTCGCGAACGGGTTGGTCGCGAGTGCGGCGGCCATTGCCGCCGGACCCTGCTCGGGCATCTTGCCGAGCAGCCACGCGTCGAAGATCTTGCGCGCGATAGGTGCGGCGGTGCTGGCGCCGAAACCACCGCCCTCAACGATCACCGCAAGCGCGATGGTCGGGTTCTCAGCGGGCGCATAGCCAATGAACAGCGCGCGGTGGCGCAGATGCATCGGCAGATTGTGCGGATCGACGCTGACGTTGCCGCGACGGCTGACCACCTGCGCGGTGCCCGTCTTGCCGGCGATGCGGTAGGTCAGACCACCGCTGATCACGCGCGCGGTGCCGCCAGGGCCGTGCACGGTGCGGATCATGCCCTCGCGCACGACCTCGAGATTTGCGGCGTCATGACTGATCGCTCGCGGCGCTGGTTGTTCGACCATCGTCCATGGTTTGTCGAAGTCGTCGCGACGCGCGCTGACCAGATGCGGCCGACGCAGCAGCCCGCCGTCGGCAAGTGCGGCGGTGCTCTGCGCCAGTTGCAGCGGTGTCGCTTTCCAGAACCCCTGACCGATGCTGGAAATCACCGTATCGCCGAGATACCACGGCCCCTGCTTCTTCGCATTCTTCGTTTTCCACTCCGGCGATGGCAGGATGCCGCCGGTTTCGCCGGCGAGGTCGATGCCGGTCGGCGCGCCGAAGCCATACAGCGTCAGATAGTCGTCGAACTTGCGGATGCCCATGTCCAGCGACAGTTTGTAGAAATAGGTGTTGACCGAGTCGCCGATCGCTTTGCGCGCATCGGTCCAACCGTGACCGCCGCTGTGCGAATCCCGGTAGCCGCGCTTCTGCCCGGCGATGCGGAACTCGCCGGTCGACAACACCTTGTCGTCGGGTGTGCGCAGCCCGCTGTCCAGGCCGGCAAGCGTGATCAGCGGCTTGAGCGTGGAGCCGGGCGCGACGCCGCCGAGCACGTTGCGGTTGAAAAGGGGCTTCGCCGGATCGTCCATCAACAGACGATAGTTCGCATGTGAAATGCCGTTGACGAACAGGTTCGGGTCGTAAGTCGGCAGGCTGACCATCGCCAGCACTTCGCCGCTGCGCGGATCGAGCATCACCGCGGAACCAGTGAGATCGCCGAACGCGATGATCGCGGCACGCTGCAGATCGGCATCGATGCTCAGCCGCAGATCGACGCCGGGTTTCGCGGGAATGCGGCCGAGACTGCCGATGATCCGGCCGTCGACATTGGTTTCGATCTGTTCGTAGCCGATCTCGCCGCGCAGCTGCGCATCGTAGTAGCGCTCGAGGCCCGACTTGCCGGTGTGGCTGAACGCAGCGGTCCCTGCACCGAGTTTTTCCAGATCCTGCTTGTCGACCCGACCGACGTAGCCGATCACATGTCCGAACAGTGCACTGTAGGGATAACGTCGGGTGAGATACGGCACCAGCTCGACGCCCGGGTAGCGCCAGCGATCGACCGCGAAACGCGCCGCCTCTTCGTCGCTGATGCGCAACCGCAGCGTGACCGGCAGGAAACTGCGGGTGACGCGACGGGTGTCGTTGAAGCGTGCGATATCGTCGGTCGTAAGCGTGACGATCTTTGAAAGCGACGCCACCAGGGTATCGATATCGCCGGCCTCGGCGGGCACTACGTCGAGACGGTAGGCCGGTACGTTGTCGGCAAGCACGCGGCCCTTGCGGTCGTAGATCAGCCCGCGCGCCGGGACTTCCGGCCGCTGTTTCACGCGATTGGCCTCGGAGCGTTTGGCGTAGTCTTTGTGCTCCAGCACCTGCAACTTGAAGTACCACAGCGCCAGACCCGCAAGCGCCAGCAACACGCCGATGAAGCCGGTCGCGGCACGGACGCGGAACTGGCTGGCCTCCTGGGCGGAATTCTTGATGTAGCGGCGGCGCATCGTGTCTTGCCTACTTTTTCCGGCCCACGCGCAGGCTGTCAAGCAGCACGAACAGCGGCGGCCACAGTACCGCGCCGATCAGCGGCGCCCACCAGTGCGCCCAGCCGCGGATCGGTTGACCGAAGACGAAGTGCGTCGCGCTGACGATGATCAGATCGTTGAGCAGCAGGCCGCCGATCGCCAGCGCCTGCTGCGCCATCGGAAAGAACCGGAGCTGCGGGCGGAAACGCTGCAGGATGAAGGTCATCACCGTCAGCCGCAGCGCCTGTTCGCCGAGCAGGCTGCCGAAGGCGATGTCGGCAAGCAGGCCGATACCGAAGGCCAGCCCCAGGCCGACGCGCTCGTGGTCTTCCAGCAGCCAGTACGCCAATACCAGCGCCAGCCAATACGGGCGCAGCGGCTGCAATACCGCCGGCAGCGGCAGCAGGCCGAGCAGCAGTGCGACGGCGATGCTCGCCGCAAACAGCCAGGGCCGGCGCGCGCGGCTCATCGCGATGGTTCCGTGGCGGCTGGCGTCGTCGTAGCCGGATCTGCCCTGCTGGCGCCACCAGAGCCTGCGGGCAGGGTCGCGGTCGCGCGCGTACGCAGCAGCAGCAACACATCGCGGCCACGATCGAGCTGCGCCGCAGGTTTCAGATCGCCGACCAGAAACGAACGGCTCTCATCGCGGCGGAGTTTGGTGATGGTGCCGACCGGGAAGCCGGGCGGAAAGCGTCCGCCGAGACCCGAGGTTACGATACGGTCGCCGACCTTCACGTCGCTCGACGTCGGCACGTTGGCCAGTTCGAGACGATCGCCGCGTCCGTAGGCGACCAGGCGGATGCCGTTGCGCGAGACCGCGACCGGCACCGCGTGGTCGGGATCGGTCAACAGCAACACGGTCGCGGTGCTCGGGCGCACTTCGATCACCTGCCCGATCAATCCGCTGGCGTCGATCGCCGCCTGCCCAAGCGTCACGCCCTGATCGGCGCCGATATCCAGCACCAGGCGTTGGCGGGTGGGATCGAGCGCGATATCGAGGATCGGCGCGAGCTGCACGTCGAGCCCTCCCTGCTCCGCGGCGCCGAGCAGGCCGCGCAGACGCGCGTTCTCGGCGGCGGCGGTCTGCAGCCGTGCGATCCGGGCGCCGCTGATCAGCAGCGCATTGCGCAGGATCTCGTTGTCCCTCGCCAAACGCGCGCGGGTGGAGGCGTCGTCGCGCACGGTGTCGCCGAGCTTGGCCGGCAATCCCGCCAGTCTCCACAGCGGCTGCACGATCACCTCGACCTGCCCGCGGATCGCGGTCAACCAACTGCCGCGATGATCCAGCACCATCAGCGCTATCGCCAGCGCCAACCCTACCAGCAGCCGCAGAGTGCCCGCGATCTCATCGGAGCGGTGTGCGGAGGGGCCGGCGTAGGAAGGCACGTCAGGGGGTCAAATGAGAAGTCGCGAGAGGAAATGGTCGGATCGGTGGATGGGGACCATGGAGGGACCCACGCAAACGGCCACAGGCCGGTTGAGGCATTGGGCAAGAACCACGCTTCTTGCCCAATGCTTCGGGAGGGCCGCGGATGGCCCGTTCCCGAATTCAGTTACTCCGCCGAGAAGAACTCGTTGCCGTGCATATCGACCAGTTCCAGCGCACGGCCGCCACCGCGGGCGACGCAGGTCAACGGGTCGTCGGCGATCTGCACATGCAGCCCGGTTTCCTCGCTGATGAGCTTGTCGAGATCGCGCAGCAACGCACCGCCGCCGGTGAGCACGATGCCGCGTTCGGCGACGTCGGCGCACAGCTCCGGCGGGGTCTGCTCCAAAGCCAGTTTGATCGCACTGGTGATTCCGCCGAGCGGCTCGCGCAGCGCGTCCAGCACTTCGTTGGAGTTGAGCTTGATCATGCGCGGCACGCCTTCGGCAAGGTTGCGGCCGGAGACTTCCATTTCCAGTACCGTGGCCTGCGGATAGGCGCAGCCGATCGTCAGTTTGATGCGCTCGGCGGTGGCTTCGCCGATCAGGGTGCCGTGGGCGCGACGTACGTAGTTGATGATCCCCTCGTCGAAGCGGTCGCCGCCGATGCGCACCGACTGCGCGTAAACGATGCCGTTGAGCGCTATCACCGCGATCTCGGTGGTACCGCCGCCAACATCGATGACCATCGAACCGCGGGCTTCGGTCACCGGCAGACCGGCGCCGATCGCGGCGGCCATCGGCTCTTCGATCAGATACACCTCGCGCGCGCCGGCCTCTTCGGCAGATTCCTTGATCGCGCGACGCTCGACCTGGGTCGAACCGCAGGGCACGCAGATCAGCACGCGCGGGCTAGGGCGCAGGAAGCGCGAGGTATGCACCTTGCGGATGAAATGCTTGAGCATTTCCTCGGTGTAGGTGAAGTCGGCAATCACGCCGTCCTTCATCGGCCGGATGGTGGCGATGTTGCCCGGCGTGCGGCCCAGCATCTGCTTGGCCTCGGCGCCGACCGCTGCCACCGACATGGTGTTGCCGCCGATGCGATCGCGGCGGATGGCGACCACGGACGGCTCGTTGAGCACGATGCCCTGGCCACGGATGTAGATGAGGGTGTTGGCGGTCCCCAGATCGATCGAAAGATCGTTCGAAAACAGTCCGCGGAGCTTCTTGAACATCGACGAAAGCCTTGCACAATGCGGGTTTGGTGGAACTGGTTAGCTTACCGACCCACACCCGCACCGGCAAGGGAATTCCTTGCGACCGTGCGCACGGAATCACGGCCAAATCGGGCTTTGCGCTACCATGTCGGCCT
>JANLSB010000169.1:0-2527 GCA_031362125.1 Lysobacterales bacterium
GTTGGTGATGCCCATTTCGTTGACAAAGGCATCGCCCGAGAACGCCAGCACGGTCGCCAACTGCGCCTTCCAGCCGAATCGCCCGACCCGGGTCTGGCCACTGACCACATCGACCACCAGCGACGGCACACCGTTGAGGCCAAAGCTCTGCTGGCGCTCGGCATTGATGAGAATGGTCTCGTCGGGGATCGCTTCGATCAGGCCCATACCGAACAGGGGCGTGGACTGACGCTGGATCGAGATGGTCGCCGTCGCCGGAACTACTTCGAGTATCCGCGGATCGATCGAGTTCTGCTGCAGCAGCGAACCGCCGAGCGCAACCATCGGATCGAACGCTCCGTTCAAGGTTTGCCCGAAACGGGTCACGCGGATGCCGGAGCCGCCGCCGACCGCAGGTTGGCCATGGCAGGCCACGCAGGAACGGTTGTTCATGATCGGGCCGAGCCCGCTGCCCGGCGTCTCTGCGGTGTTGAACGCAGTGAGCCCGGTCGCGAAGGCGGTCAGCTGTTCGGGCGTCAGATTCGGCAGCGGCGCACCGAATTCAAGGGCCGGCAGCAGCAGCGCCTGGTCCGCCGGTCTGGCGATAGGACGCAACGCAGAGCGCTTGATCGGGCTGCGATCGAGGCCGCGACCACGGATCGGCGCGGACACCGACGGGAGCACCATCGCGATCGACGACGCGAGCACGGCAATCACGGCAATCGTTCGGCAAGCGGTTCGCATGATCTCTTCCTGTGTCTGTATCGGTCGATGCCGTCGGGCTGTTGAAGCAAAAAGCATGCCCCAGCGCGTTGAGGCCTGGCTTCATTGAGGCGTGGCCATCAACTCCGCGGCGGCGGCGGACCGCCGTCCCCATCGAGTCCCTGCCGGCCACCACCGGGCGGCATGCCGTGAGGCGGCGGACGACGCTGCGCTTCCCATTGTTTGAATTTGCCGAACTGCGCCGGCGTCAACAGCGTGCGCAAACGGTCGTCGGACGCTTCGAGCACCGCCTTGCGCTGTTCGTCGGCGCGCTGGCGCATCGCCTGCATCTGCTCATGGCGTTCGCGCAGCGCGGTATCGAGCGCAGCGGTTTGCTTCTGGTCCAGATCGAGCAGCTCGGCCAATTCACGGGTCGGCGGCCCTTTCGGCCCCCGGGGCGGCTGCCCGGAGCGCGGCTGCCCCGCCTCCGGCCGGCCTTGACCGTATTCGCCGCCTGCGGGGCGCTCCCGCATCTGCGCCTGGGCCGAAAGCCCGGCGACTGCAAGGACAGCGATCAACAACGACGCACGGCGTGGGCTTGGCATGGACGGCTCCCTGCGGATCGACTGCCGGCGATTCCGGCGTGATCAGGCTAGCCAGCGATTGCGCAGTCACGATGCAGCGATCGTGGATAAATCGTGGAGATCGACGACGGCGGTTCCGCCACCACCGCATTCTGGATAAGGTGACGATGCTCCCGATTCCGCATGGCCCGGCCTACATGTCGCTCCGCCTCTGGCACCGTCTGTTCCTGGCGTTCGCCGCGCTCAGCATTCTGGCGATGGCGACGTTCGCCCTGCTGCAGACGCGCAGTTTCCAGAACGGCTTCCTGGACTACGTGAATCGGCTGGAGCGCGAGAAGATCGAGAGCATGGCGCACAGTCTGGAAGGCGCCTATGCGGCGCAGGGCAGTTGGGATTTCCTGCGCGGCGATACCCGACAGCTGATGCGCACGCTGGAACTGGCGCCTCCAGGCGGACCGGGCCAAGCCGATGTCCGCAGTGAACAGGCTTATGCGCCCATGCGCGAAGAAAGTCGACGGCCACCTCCACGCGATCGCCCGCCACCGCGTTTCCGCGACGGCAGCCGTCCACCGCCCCCCCGGGGCGCGGAGGGTCGACGCCCGCCGCCGGAAGATCGATGGCAGCCGCAAAGCGACCGACCGCCGCAGGACGAAGACGGGGCGCCACCGGCCAACGCTCCGCCGCCGGACCAGGACAGCGGCCCACGTCCACGGCGACCCGCACACGATCTGCCGCCGCGGCTGTTGCTGCTGGATGCCGGCGGCGAAGTCGTCGCCGGCAACCCGCGTCTGCCGCGTGACGCGCAGGCGATCGACATCAACCACGAGGGTCGAGTCGTCGGCCAGCTGCTGCTGGCACCGCTGCCGCGCCTGCGCTCCGATCTCGACCTCGAATTCGCCCGCCAGCAGCGACAGCAGATGGCGGTCATCGCATTGGTCGTGTTGCTCGCTGCGCTGGCGCTGGCGTGGGCGCTGTCGCGCTGGCTGCTGCGTCCGGTGCGCGAACTGCCGCCGGCACGCATGCGTTGTCCACGGGCGATTTCACCGCGCGCATTCCCGGTACGCGCAGCGACGAACTCGGCGCATTGGCCAAGGATTTCAACGCGCTTGCGGAAACGCTGGAGCGCCATCGCGACGCACGCCGGCAGTGGGGCGCCGACATCGCGCACGAATTGCGCACCCCGATCAGCGTGCTCAGCGGCGAAATCCAGGCCCTGCAGGACGGCGTCCGCAGCGTCGGACCGGAAACGCTCGGGTCATTGC
>JANLSB010000197.1:0-4150 GCA_031362125.1 Lysobacterales bacterium
CCATTCGGGCGCATCGACGAACTCGGCATAGGCTTCATCGACCACGACCACGACACTCGCAGGCACTTTCGCCATGAAAGCGGCGAAATCGTCGGCGCCGTACCAGGTACCGGTCGGATTGTTCGGATTGGCGAGATAGACCAGACGCGTCGCGGGTGTGAAGGTAGCGGCGATGGTATCGAGATCGTGCCCGCGCGGCATCGCGTGATCGTCGGCGTTGCACGACGCGACACGCAACGTGGCGCCGGCGCACTGCGCAGCGATCGCGTAGACCGCGAAACCGAACTGCGAGGCGACCACATCGACACCGGAACCTGCGAACACCTGCGCGAACTGCATCAGCAGCTCGTGCGAGCCGTTGCCGAGCAGGATCGAGGCTGCATCGACGCCGTGCTTCGCAGCCAGCGCGCGCTTGAGATCGGCGCCGAGTGGATCCGGGTAGCGGAAGCTGTCGTGGATCGTCGCGAGCACCGCTTCTTTGGCGCGCGCACTCGGGCCGTAGGGATTTTCGTTCGAGCCCAGTTCGATCAGGTGCCTCCCCTCGAACCGGCGCCGGAACGCGACCAGATCGTGGCCCGGGTCGTAGGCGCGCAGCTTCTGGATGCCGGGCTGCGCAAGTGCGGAAAAAAACGCTTCGTCAGTCATGCAGGACCTACGGCACCGCCACCGGATAAGAGCCCAGCACACGCACATCGCCGGCGTACTTGTCGATCTCGGCCAGCGCGTCCTTCAACGGCGACTCTTCAGCATGGCCAGCGACATCGATGAAGAACGCGTACTGCCACAGCACACCGTGCGCCGGACGCGATTCGATCCGGTTCATGCTGATCGAGCGCCGCGCCAGCGGCTCCAGAATCTTGTACAGCGCGCCCGGCTGGTCGCGGATGAACACCAGCAGCGAGGTGCGATCGTTGCCCGACGACGGAAACGAAGCGCGGCCGATCACCAGGAACCGCGTGGTGTTGTCGCTGCGGTCTTCGATCGGGCCGGCCACCACTTTCAGACCGTACACATGCGCTGCATTCTCGCCGGCGATGGCGGCAGCATCGTCGGCGTTGCGCGCGCGGCGCGCGGCCTCGGCATTGCTGACCACCGCGTGCTTCTCGACCTTCGGCAGATTCTGCCGCAGCCACGATTTGCACTGCGCCAACGACAGCGCGTGCGTGTACACCCGCTCGATATCCTCGATGTGGCCGGTGCGCGACAGCAGATACTGGTGCACGCGCAGTTCGACCTCGCCGCAGATCATCAGCGGCGAGGTCAGAAACAGGTCCAACGTGGACTGGATGGTCCCGGTGCCGGAGTTCTCGACCGGCACCACGCCGAAGTCGGCGTTGCCTGCGGCGACTTCGTCGAACACTTCTTCGATCGTGGTCAGCGGCAGCGCTTTCGCCGAATGCCCGAAATGCTTGTAAACCGCCTGCTGCGAGAACGTGCCCTCGGGGCCGAGATAGCCGACGCGCAGCGGTTCCTGCTGGGCCAGACACGCGGACATGATTTCGCGGAACAACCGCACCAGCACTTCGTCCGACAACGGACCTTCGTTGCGGTCGACCACGCGACGCAGCACCTGCGCTTCGCGCTCGGGACGGTAGTAATCGACCGCCGCTGCGAGCTTGCCCTTGGCCTTGCCGACCTGATGTGCCCAGATCGCGCGTTCGGCGATCAGGGTCTGGATCTCATGGTCGATACCGTCGATCTGCGCGCGGACCGCGAGCAGATCGGGCTTGCCCTGGGCATCGGTCGGGATCTCGACCGACGACTTCGACTTTGCTGCCGCTTTCGCTGCAGACTTTTTGGCTGCAGGCTTTTTGGCCGCACGCTTCGCCGGCTTCGAGCCGCCGGTGCCCTTGGCCTTCTCAGCCATGGCGGCTTTGGAACTCGCGCATGAAATCGGCCAGCGCCTTCACGCCGTCGACCGGCATCGCGTTGTAGATCGAGGCACGCATGCCACCCAATGCGCGATGGCCCTTCAGCGCAATCAAACCGGCAGCCTTGGCTTCCGCCAGGAACGGCTTGTCCAGCGCTTCGTCGTGGAGGAAGAACGGCACATTCATGCGCGAACGCACGGCGGCCGCGACTTCGTTGCGGTAGTAGCCGCCGGAGCCGTCGATCACCGAATACAGCAGCGCGGACTTCTCGGCGCTGCGGCGGGCGAATTCGGCGACGCCGCCTTCGGCCAGCATCCACTTGACGTTGAGGCCGAGCATGTACCAGTTCCAGGTCGGCGGCGTGTTGAGCATCGACTCGCCCTTCAGATGCGAGGCGTAGTTGAAGATGTCGGCACGAGGCTGGCCCGCACGTTCCAGCAGATCGCGGCGCACGATCACCACGGTGATGCCGACCGGGCCGAGGTTTTTCTGCGCACCGGCGTAGATCACGGCGTATTTCGAGATGTCGACCGGCTCGGAGGCGATGCTGGAGCTGAAATCGGCGACCAGCGGCACATCGCCGACATCCGGGGTGTCGCTGCCGTTGAAAGGCCTGAATTCCACGCCATGAATGGTTTCATTGGCGGTGATATGGACATAGGCGGCATCGGCCGACAGCTGCCAAGTGTCGCGCGCCGGGATGTCGCGGAAGCCGCCGGCCTCGCTGGTCGCGGCCACGCGCAGATCGACATACGGCTTGGCCTGCTTGATCGCGGTCTTGCCCCAGTGGCCGCTGACCACGTAATCGACGACCTGGCCCGGCGCGGCGAAATTGAGCGGAATCAGCGCCTGCTGGGTGGTGGCGCCGCCACCGAGGAACAACACGGCGTAGTCGTCCGGGATCGACATCAGCGTTCGCAGATCGGCTTCGGCCTCGGCTGCGACCTGGATGAACTCGGGGCCGCGATGGCTGTGCTCGACGATCGATGCGCCGGAATCGCGCCACTCCAGCATTTCATCCTGGGCCTGGCGAAGAACGCTCTCGGGCAGGGTGGCGGGACCGGCACTGAAGTTGAAGGCGCGCGACATCGTATGTTCCAGGGGACGTGGGTTGGCCGGCGAGTATGCCGCAGCGCACCATCTTTTGGGGAGAGCCCACCATGTCGGGAAGCCATGAGCAGATACCGCGCAACCGATCGCCCTCCGGAGTCGTCTTATAGTCGAATCCTGCCGCCAGCCTGCTGCCCCGTGGACGCCTGCCATGCCAATGCCCTCCTCCCTGCGCGATGCCCTGCGGATTCCCGCCGCTGAGATCACCGATGAAGCCGTCTACCGCGACCGCCGCCGGCTGCTCGGGCTGCTCGCCACCACTCCGGCCCTGGCATTGTCCGGCTGCGGCGATGCCGAGCCCCCCGCCCCGCCAGGAATCGCGCTGAGCCCGGCGCAGCTGAAGTCCGGTTTTCAGACCGACGAGGTACTGACCCGGCTGGACGACGTCGCCAGTTACAACAATTTCTACGAGTTCGGCACCGGCAAGCTCGACCCCTCGCAGGCCGCGAAGACCCTGCGCACGACGCCGTGGACGGTTGCAGTCTCCGGCGAATGCGCCAAACCCGGCACCCTCGATCTGACCGACCTCCTCAAAGGCCTGGTTCCGGAAGAACGCATCTACCGCCTGCGCTGCGTCGAGGGCTGGTCGATGGTGGTCCCGTGGCTCGGAGTGCCTTTGGGCGATGCCTTGAAGCGTTTCGAGCCGACTTCGAAGGCCAGATACGTGGCGTTCGCCACCCTCGCCGACCCCGAGCAGATGCCGGGAGTGCGCTACAACGCCATCAATTGGCCGTATCGCGAAGGCCTGCGCATCGACGAAGCCATGCACCCGCTGGCGCTGCTCGCCACGGGCCTGTACGGCCAGCCGATGCCCCAGCAGAACGGTGCCCCGGTACGCTTGGTCGTGCCATGGAAGTACGGCTTCAAAAGCATCAAATCGATCATCGAAATCAAATTCGTCGAGACCATGCCGCCGACGGCCTGGAACGATCTTCAGCCGTCGGAGTATGGTTTTTTCAGCAATGTGAATCCGGAAGTGGATCACCCGCGCTGGACCCAATCGAGTGAGCGGCGAATCAGCGGCACCGCCAGCAAACTGTTCGCCGAACGCATCCCGACCCGGATGTTCAATGGCTACGCCGGGCAGGTGGCTGGGATGTATGAAGGCCTCGATCTCAGAAAGTGGTTCTGAATCCTTCCGGTAGTAGAGCAGGCTTCAGCCCGCTGCC
>JANLSB010000233.1:0-1766 GCA_031362125.1 Lysobacterales bacterium
CCGCGCTGCGCGCGACAACGCCGAGCGTGCGGGGGTGGTCGAGGTCATCGATTTCGCCGTGCGCGATGTCGGGCAGCTGGCGGCGATGACGGAGACGCGTGGCCTCGTGGTCTGCAATCCGCCCTACGACGCGCGCCTCGCCGCCGATCCGCAGCTGTATCGCGCGCTGGGCGATGGTCTGAAGCGCGCGGCGCCCGAGTGGAAGGCGAGTCTGCTCTGCGGCGATGCCGAACTGGCGCGCGCCACCGGGTTGCGCGCGTCGAAGAAGTATCAGGTCTTCAACGGTGCGATCGAATGCGTGTTGATCGTCTGCGATCCGATACGGCCGCCGCAGCGCGAAATTGCAGCCGATGCGCCGACACCCGCGCTCAGCGAGGGCGCGCAGATGGTGTCGAACCGCGTGCGCAAGAATCTTAAGGCGAGCAAGGCCTGGCGCACGCGCGAGGGCGTGACCTGCTATCGCGTCTACGACGCCGATATCCCCGAGTACGCGGCGGCGGTCGATGTCTACATCGGCGACACCACGGGCGAGCTCTGGCTGCACGTGCAGGAATACGCGGCGCCGTCGGAGATTCCGGAAGCGACCACGCGCAAACGGCTGCAGGAACTGCTTGCGGGCGCGCGCGATGCCTTCGCGGTACCGCACGAGCGGGTCGCGGTGAAAACCCGCGCAAAGGGCAAGGGCGGCAGCAAATACGCTGACAGCGGCACGGCCAAACGCGGCGAGATTCTCGACGTTCGCGAGGGTGCGGCGAAGCTGCGGGTGAACCTGTTCGATTACCTCGATACCGGTCTGTTCCTGGATCATCGTCCGATGCGGTTGCGCATCGCCGAAGAAGCCAGGGATGTGCGCTTCCTCAACCTGTTCGCCTACACCGGTGCAGCGACCGTGCATGCGGCGGTCGGCGGCGCGGCGCGGACGACGTCGGTCGATCTCTCGGCGACGTATCTGCAGTGGTGTTCGGACAATCTCAAGCTCAACGGCATCGCCGGTTCGCGTCATCAACTGGTGCAGGCCGACGTGCTGCCGTGGCTGCTGGCGGATCGCGGCGAATACGATTTGATTTTCTGCGACCCGCCGACGTTCTCGAACTCGGCGCGGGCGGACGATTTCGACGTGCAGAAAGACCACGTCCGCCTGTTGGAGGCGGCGATGATCCGGCTGGCGTTCGGCGGCAGCCTGTATTTCTCGAACAACTACCGCCGGTTCAGGTTCGACGAGGCCGCGATTTCGGCGTTCGCGATCTGCGAGGACATCAGCCCCCAGACCATTCCGCTGGATTTCGCCCGCAACCCGCGCATCCATCGCGCTTGGCGGCTGCGGGCGCGCTGAGATGCGCGGATTCCGGGCAGCGAGGCCGCTATCCGGAATCTCGCCGACTGGTCATATCAAGCCGTACACGATGCTGTTCCAGGCTTCTTTGCGCTGCTTCGCTTCGGCTTCGCTCGGCTGGTGCGCTGTGCGCAGCTTGGCGCGCACGTGTGCGGGTGGGTAGATGCCCGGGTTCTCGGCAATCGCCTTGTCCAGCAGTTTTGTCGAGCTGGCATTGGCGTTGGCGTAGGCGACATGGTTGCTGATGTCGGCGATCACGTTCGGTTCCATCAGATATTGCATGAAACGGTGCGCATTGCCGACATGTTTGGCCTGCTTCGGGATCGCGACCACGTCGGTCCAGCGCAGCGCACCTTCGCGCGGGATCACATAGCGGATATCCGGGGCATCGCTCTTGTCGGCCGCCGCCGCTTCTTCGGCTTTGGCCTGCGCC
>JANLSB010000269.1:0-2600 GCA_031362125.1 Lysobacterales bacterium
GAGCAATCAATCCATGACCGAATCATTCGCAGAACTGTTCGAAGCGAGCGCGGCAGCCAACCTGTCCAAGCTCAAGCCCGGCTCCATCGTGATCGGCACCGTTGTCGATGTCCGCACCGATGTGGTGGTCATCAATGCCGGTTTGAAGTCCGAGGGCATTGTCCCGATCGAACAGTTCCGTAACGACGCCGGCGAGATCGACGTCGCAGTCGGCGACATCGTCAAGGTGGCGCTGGACTCTCTCGAAAACGGCTTCGGAGAAACCGTCCTTTCCCGCGACAAGGCCAAGCGCGCGATGGTGTGGGACGAGCTGGAAGAAGCGCTCGAAAAGAACGAAACCATTACCGGCCGCATCAGCGGCAAGGTCAAGGGTGGTTTCACCGTCGATATCAAGGATGTCCGTGCGTTTCTGCCGGGCTCGCTGGTCGATGTGCGCCCGGTCCGCGACCCGGTGTATCTGGAAGGCAAAGAACTCGAATTCAAGCTTATCAAGCTGGATCGCAAGCGCAACAATGTGGTCGTCTCCCGCCGTGCGGTGGTCGAGAGCGAGCATTCGGAAGAGCGCGAGCAGTTGCTCGAGAAGCTGGTCGAAGGCGCCAAGCTCAAGGGCGTGGTCAAGAACCTCACCGATTACGGCGCCTTCGTTGACCTCGGCGGCATCGACGGTCTGTTGCACATCACCGATATGGCGTGGAAGCGCGTTCGCCATCCGTCCGAAGTCGTCGAAGTCGGTCAGGAACTTGAAGTACGCGTACTCAAGTACGACCGCGAGCGCAATCGCGTCAGCCTCGGCCTGAAGCAGTTGGGCGAGGATCCGTGGGACAACATCGCCCGCCGCTACCCGTCGAACATGCGCATGTTCGGCAAGGTTTCCAACGTCACCGATTACGGCGCGTTCGTCGAGATCGAGCCGGGCGTCGAAGGTCTGGTCCATGTTTCAGAAATGGATTGGACCAACAAGAACGTCAATCCGTCCAAGGTCGTGCAGGTCGGTGATGAAGTCGAAGTGATGATCCTCGACGTCGATGAAGAGCGTCGCCGCATTTCGCTGGGTATGAAGCAGTGCTCGTCGAATCCGTGGGAAACCTTCGCGGCGATCCACAAGAAGAACGACAAGGTGTCCGGCCAGATCAAGTCGATCACCGATTTCGGCATCTTCATCGGCCTGGACGGCGGCATCGACGGCCTGATCCATCTCTCGGATCTGAGCTGGAACACCACCGGCGAAGACGTGGTCCGCAACTTCAAGAAGGGCGACAACCTCGAGGCTGTCGTGCTCGCGGTCGATCCGGAACGCGAACGCATCAGCCTCGGCGTGAAGCAGCTGGAGCAGGATCCGTTCGGCCAGTTCATGGGCACCACGCCGAAGGGCTCGAAGGTCACCGGCACCGTGAAGGAAGTCGATGCCAAGGGCGCGATGATCGATCTCGGCGACGGTATCGAAGGCTACGTCAGCGCACGCGATATCAGCTACGACCGCATCGACGACGCCAGCCAGCACCTCAAGGTCGGCGACAAGATCGAAGCCAAGCTGATCGGTATGGATCGCAAGGGCCGCACCCTGCAGTTGTCCATCAAGGCGAAGGACGAAGCCGAGACTCAGGAAGCGATGGCCGAGTACAACAAGGTCGCCTCCGATGCAGCCAGCGGCACCACCAAGCTCGGTGCCCTGCTCCGCGAGCAGTTGGACAGCCGGTCCGAGTAATCCGCACCACAGCCTGCGGCGGGCCGGGTCAAACCAGACCGCCGCAGTGTTTGTCGGTTGAGGCCCTTTGAAGGATTGCAAACATCCCATGACCAAATCCGAATTGATCGAGATCCTGTCCCAGCGCCAGAGCCATCTGAAGGCCGACGACGTCGATCTTGCGGTCAAGTCGTTGCTGGAAATGATGGGCGGTTCACTGGCTGGGGGCGAACGGATCGAAATCCGTGGTTTTGGCAGTTTTTCCCTGCATTACCGCCCTGCGCGCACTGGCCGCAATCCGAAAACGGGCGATGCTGTGGCGCTGCCGGGCAAGCACGTACCGCATTTCAAGCCCGGCAAGGAATTGCGCGACCGGGTCAGCCATGTTGTTCCGCTGCCGTCCGAAGACTGAGTCCAGCCGGCGCTGGGCGTAGTTCAAGATGGAAGACTTCCCGTCTTGATCCCCGAGTCAAACTTGCGCGACGAGTTCGCCGGATAAGTCAGGTGGTGCCCCGTCGTCTTCGGTCGCCACACCGCATACACTGACCGCGCTTAGACCACGGCATTCGCCCATCTACCGAGAGCCCCCGATCTCCCATGCGTCCACTGCGCGCACTTGCTGCCTTCCTGTTCCTGATCGTCGGGGTCGTTCTCGGCGCCCTGAACCCGGAATTGGCGACGGTCGATCTGGGTTTGGTCCAGTTTAGCGCCGGGCTCGGTGTGATTCTGCTCTGCACTTTGTTGGCCGGTGTCCTTGTCGGTGGTACGGCGATGGCAGCATCGGTGATTCTGCCGCTGCGCAGCAGGCGCAAGGCTGCCTTGCAGGGCCCGGAATCAGCCGTATTGCTTCCCGCAGCCTCCTCTCCGGAGGCTTGAGATGGCTTTTGTCTCCGAATGGTTCTGGTATTTCCTGCTG
>JANLSB010000275.1:0-13544 GCA_031362125.1 Lysobacterales bacterium
CAACAACGCCGGCATTACCCGCGACGGCACTTTCCACCGGATGACCGCGATCCAGTGGCAGGACGTGATCAACACCAACCTCAATTCGGTGTTCAACGTCACCCGTCCGGTGATCGAGGGCATGCGCGAGCGCAAGTGGGGCCGGGTCATCCAGATCAGCTCGATCAACGGGCTCAAGGGCCAGTACGGCCAGGCCAACTACGCCGCCGCCAAGGCCGGCATGCACGGTTTCACTATTTCGCTGGCGCGCGAAAACGCCAAGCTCGGCGTGACCGTCAACACCATTTCGCCTGGCTACATCGCCACCGACATGGTGATGGCGGTACCGGAAGACGTCCGCGCCAAGATCGTCGCCGATATCCCTACCGGCCGCCTCGGCACACCGGAGGAAATCGCCTACGGTGTGGCCTTCCTGGCCGACGAACAGGCGGGCTGGATCACCGGCTCCAACCTCGATATCAACGGCGGGCACCACATGGGTTGGTAAGCCCGCCTGCAGAGCCTGGCGCGCCGCGCCGGGCTCTCCCCTTGGCTCAGAGAAGCTTTTGATTCCACTCGCTTTTGATCGGCTTCGGCTCGCCAATTCGGAACCGGCGGATGACCGTTTACAGCGGACGAGTTGCAAGCCGCCGCCGGCTGCGCCATGCTCGCCGACTGTGCTCCTCTAGAGTAAAGGCTCCATGCCCGCAACGCGGATCATCAAGAAGTACCCGAACCGCCGTCTCTACGACACCAAGATCTCCAGCTACATCACGATCGAGGACGTGCGGCAGCTGATCGTCGACGGCGAAGACTTCGAGGTGCGCGACGCCAAATCCGGCGACGACCTGACCCGTCAGGTGCTGCTGCAGATCATCTCGGAGCACGAACAGAACGGCGAGCCGGTGCTCTCGACCCAGTTGCTGAGCCAGATCATCCGCTTCTACGGCGACTCGCTGCAGGGCTTCATGGGCAATTACCTCGAACGTTCGATGCAGGTGTTCCTCGATCAGCAGCAGCAGTTCCGGCAGCAGATGGGCGGCATCGTCGGGCAGACGCCATGGACGATGATGAACCAGCTGACCGAGCGCAATCTCGAGCTGTGGCGCGAATTCCAGCACAACCTGATCGGCGCGATGGGCCGCAGCGCCACGGCCAAGCCCAAAGACAAATCCGGCGCCAGCAAGGCGCACGACGAGTGATTCCGAACCTACCGCCGGCGCGGCTCCGCCGCGCAGAGCTTCGGCTGCGCGGGTAAAAAAACCACTGCTTTCGAAGGCGACACTGCATGAACAAACGCGTAGCCGTCGTGACCGGCGGCATCGGCGGGCTCGGCACCGAAATCTGCAAGGCGCTCGCCCGCGCCGGGCGCATCGTCATCGCCGCCGATCTCGGCGCACGCGCCGAGCGCATCGCCGAATTCGAACGCGACATCGCCGGGCTCGACATCCGTTTCGAAGCGCTGGACGCCGGCGATTTCGACAGCTGCGCGGCGGCGGTGCGCAAGATCGAGGTCGATCACGGATCGCTCGACATCCTCGTCAATGCCGCCGGGATCACCCGCGACGGCACCCTGCGAAAAATGGACAAAGTGCAGTGGGATGCAGTGATGAGCGTCAACCTCGACAGCGTGTTCAACATGTGCCGGCACGCGGTCGACGGGATGATGACGCGCGGCTACGGCCGCATCGTCAACATCAGCTCGGTCAACGGCCAGACCGGCCAGTTCGGACAGACCAATTACTCCGCCGCGAAAGCCGGCATGCACGGTTTCACCATGGCACTGGCGCGGGAAGTCGCGCGCAAGGGCGTGACCGTGAATTCGATATCGCCCGGCTACTGCGAAACCGCGCTGGTGATGGCGATCCCCGACGACATCCGCGCAGGCATCATCGAGAAAGTGCCGGTGGGCCGCCTCGGCAAGCCGTCGGAAATCGCGCGCACGGTGGAGTTTCTGACCGCCGACGACGCCGGCTTCATCACCGGTGCGAATATTCCGGTGAATGGCGGCATGTTCATGAGCTTCTGACGTCCGCGTGCGTTTAGAATCCACGCCCCGATTCCGCTGGACCGACACGATGATCAAGCTCACTCCGCCCAGCACCGCTGCATGGCTCGTCTCACTGCTGCTGGGCAGCGCCGGTATCGCCGGCAGACTCGGTTACCTCAGCGTGGCTGCACCGAATGCGTTCTGGCTGCTCGCCACCGCGTTCGCGCTGCTGCTCGCGTCGACGTTGTTCAAGAGCCTGTGACCGCGACCGCACAGCCTTTGCCGTCGCTTTTGTAGGAGCGACGGAAGTCGCGAAGCCCGCAATTTCGCAGCGATCGTTTCAATCGTCATCGCCGGAACATACAGGATTGCGAACATCGTCTCGCCGGACTTGGCGCGGGCTTCGCGACTTCCGTCGCTCCTACAGAAGCATCCTGCAAGAGTCCTGGCCGCCGCTTACTGGCGGCAGAACTTCTGCCGATATTCCATCGCCTTGGGCCTCAGTGCCTGCAGGTCGCGGATGCGGGTGTCCGGGCTGGGATGCGTGGAGGAGAATTCCGGCGGCGCGCGGCCGCCGCTCGCCTGGCTCATGCGCTCCCACAGCGGCACCGATTCCTGCGGGTCGAAGCAGGCGGCGGCGGCCAGCATCAGACCGACGGCATCGGCCTCAGTTTCGTGTTTGCGGGCATAGGGCAGCAGATAACCGTAGCCCATCGCCGCCTGCATCATCTGCTGCGACTGCGGGTCCATGCCGCTCATCGCCCCGGCCATCTGCCCGAGCTGGCCGAGCTTCTGCTGCGACATGCGCTGCGCGCCGTGACGCAGCAGGGCGTGGGCGATTTCGTGCCCCATCACCACCGCCACCGCGTCGGCGTTCTGCGCGACCGGGATCAGGCCGGTATAGACCGCCATCTTGCCGCCGGGCAGGCAAAACGCATTGGCCTGCTCGGACTGGATGACGTTGACGTCCCACTCGAAGGTTTCCCACACCTTGTTGGGTTGGTTGCCGCTGTCGGCCGCCATCTGCGCTTCGACTTCCGGCACTTTGGCGATCAGCCGCTTGGCGATCTCGCGGACCTGCCGGGCGATCTGCGAATTCGGATCGACCGGCTGTTCTTTCGACAGGATGTCCTCATACGCCTGCAGCCCCATCGCTTTTTCCTGATCGATGGAGATGCTGCCGTCGATCAGCACCTTCTCCCCGGTGTATGGGTCGACCTGCCGGTTCGAGACCCAGTAGTAGGCCGCGTATCCCGCGAACAGCAGCAGGATGATGAAGCGCGGATTGATACCGCGCCGGCGCTGTCCGCCGCCCTGCTGTTGTTGGTTGCCGAAAGGAGCCTGTCGCATCGTGCTGTCCTCGCAGGCCTGAGGCCTATAGATCTCTGACTACCCGGAACCCGGTCACCGCATTCGTCGCGTCCGACTCGGCCTGACGACGCCACGCCGCGCGCGTCTGCGCGGGGGCGTTGGACCAGGCGCCACCGCGCACCACGCGGGTGCGGCAACCCGGATTCACCCACGCCTCGCCTTGGGTCGGCGCACGACGGTAACCATCATGCCAGCAATCGGCAACCCACTCGCTGACGTTGCCTTCCAGATCGTGGATGTCGAAGGCGTTGGCGCGGAACTGCGCGGCCGGCGCGGGGCCCCAGTAACCGTCGCGATACCCGAAGAAGGCATTGCCCCAGCTGCGCCCCGGCGGCGAGCGGTCACCGCCGCCGGTGAGGTTGCCAGTACCCGACTTGGGCGGGCTGTCGCCCCAGGGGTAATGACCGGGCGCGCCGGCACGCAGCGCGTATTCGAATTCGGCCTCGCTGGGCAGCCGGTAACGCTGGCCACTGCGTTCGGACAGCCAGCGTGCATAGGCCTCGGCATCCTTGGCGCTGACGTGCAGCACCGGCATGTCGTCGGCGGCGATGCGGCCGAGATAGTCGTGTCGCCAGTCGACGCCGCTACGGCGCACGAAATTGCCTCCGCGTTCGTCATAGACCAGCGAATGGCCACGCCGGATCGAGCGCGGCCGATAATCGCCGGCCAGCACGAAACGACGGAATTCGGCCACAGTGGTTTCGGTGCGTGCGATCGCGAAGCCGCGATCGAAACGCACATAGCGCGATGGGCGTTCGGAGCCGGACGAGTCGGGCTCGACATCCCGCGCACCCATGCGGAAGCCGCCGTGCGGCACGACCACCATCTCCGGACCACGGCCGCCACCGACAAGGCCGTCGGTGAAACGCTGGCCGGGCCGCTGCAGGCCGTAATGGGCGGCGCGATCGATGCGGTTGCGCAACTCCGCTGCAGACAGGTCGCCGGGAGCAGCGATGCGCAGAATCTCCGCCAATCGCTGTCGCGCCCAGAGCAGATGGTTCGGAAGGCCCGGCTGCGACAGGAAATTCAGTCCCTCATCGCGCAGACGCGCGATGTGCCCCCGACGGATCGCTTCCACCCGCTCACGACCGGTGTCGAGCGTGCCCAGCCCAGGCCGCACCTTGCCTGCCGCGACCAGCCAGCGCTCGGCAGCATTGAAATCCGCCTTCTGGGCCGCCTCCTCGGCGCGCCGGATCAGCCCGCTTTCGACGGCGGCAATGCCCTGCATCGCCCGTGGCTGGCCGGGTTCCAGCACCAGCGCCTGCCGGAACAGCGGCAACGCGCCCTCGCCCGCTTCGCCCAGGCGGTTCCCGGCCAGGGCCTGCTCGGCCGCTTCGTTCAATTCCCACAGACGATCGGCGCGATCGAGCCGGAACAGGTAGTCGCTGCCGCCGTCGACACGCTCGATGCCGACACTGCGCATCACCGCACCCACGGCATGCGCGCGACGCAGCGCCTCTGCGTCGTCGCCGGAGGCCGCCAACGCGTCCTGACCGGCCTTGCCCAACCGGGTCAACGCACGGGTCAGCCCGGCCTTGGCCTTGGCATCGTCGGCATCGTGGGCAAGCAGCGCCAGATACAGCGGAATCGCGGCTTCGGCGTCTTCGTAGAGCCGGCCTTCGGCAAGCGCAGCGGCGGCGCGTTTGCGCGCAGCGGGAATGCCGGCATCGTCCAGCACGATCTTCGGGCTGCGCCAGGTCAGACGTTCGGCGATGGCGTCGTCGCCGCTGACCGTGACCGTTCCGTCGGCATGCCTCTGCAAGGTCTGGCCGTCTTTTCCGCCCGCCGCCTTGCCTCCGTCGCGATCGCAGGCGCACAGCAGGGCCAGCGCCGCAATGACGCCTGCCGCCCATACCCGTCGTGTCGCGCGCAACGCCAATCTCCGCTCCGCATGTCAGTTCGTGTGCGAACGCCACCTTATCCCATCGTCCGCACCGGACGATGACCCGCACCGCACTCCGGTAGCATAGCGGCCCGTCATCAATCGAACCGAGCCCCGTGCCGCACTGGATCACCGACCCCGCGCCGTTGGACGCACTGATCGCCGCCGCGCCGCCCAGCATCGGTCTGGACACCGAGTTCGTCCGCGAACGCACCTACTGGCCGCAGCTGGCCCTGGTGCAGATCGCCGCCGGCGACGCGGCTTTGGACGGTGCCGCCGCTGACGACGGCATCTTGTTGGTCGATCCGCTGCTGCCCGGCATGGCCGATGCGCTGGCGCGACTGCTGGCCGATACCCGCATCCTCAAGATCATGCACAGCGCCAGCGAGGACCTGATCGCACTCAAGTATTTCTGCAACGCCCTGCCGCAGCCGCTGTTCGACACCCAGATCGCAGCGGCCCTGTGCGGCGCGGGCGCGGGGTTGGGCTATCAGCGCGTGCTGCAGGAACTGCTCGACATCACCGTCGACAAGGGCGAAACCCGCTCCGACTGGCTGCGCCGGCCGCTGTCGGCATCGCAGCTGCACTACGCCGCCGACGACGTGCGCCACCTCCACGCCCTGCATCGTGTGCTGTGCGAACGCCTCGACGAACAACAGCGCATGGCCTGGCTGGAAGAAGACTGCGCGCGGATGCTGAGCAACGCCGCGCAGGACGAAGGCGAACGCTGGCCGCATCTGGGCATGCGCTCGGCGCAGTTCCTCGACCGCGACGGCCAGATCCGCCTGCTGCGCCTGCTGCGCTGGCGCGACACCTACGCCCGCGATCACGACCGCCCGCGCACCTGGATTCTCGACAACGAGCTGGCGCAGTCGCTGGCGCGCACGCCACCGCGCGACCTCGGCCAACTGCGCACCGCATTCAACGGCCAGCCCAAAGCGCCGCACAAACTCGCGACCCTAGTGTTCGACGCCCTGCACACCGAACTGGCCGATGAACACGACCTGCCGCCGGCGCGCGGCGACGACCGCGATCGCAACACCTACAAGAAGCTGCAGCAGGTCGTGGCCGAACGCAGCGCCGAACTCGGCCTGCCCGACGGCGTGCTGGCCTCAAGGCGCTGGATCGAGGCCCTGCAGGACGGCGAAGACTGGCCCGGCGCACTCTCCGGCTGGCGCCGCGCCCAACTCGAAACCCGCCTGGCGCCGATCCTGGAATCGCTGCCGGCGCCGACTGGCGGCGGCTGAGCGGCCTCCGTATACTTGCCCCCTTATCGCGTGGGGCGGTAGCTCAGCTGGGAGAGCGCCACGTTCGCATCGTGGAGGTCAGGGGTTCGATCCCCCTCCGCTCCACCACTCGATGAAAGAAAAAGCCGAAGCGCATGCTTCGGCTTTTTTGTTGTGTGAAATAGCGCGTAGTCTGGATGTCGCTTAGCGACATTCAGGATTCGAATCAATCCGGAACAGACCATAGGGTGCCGCCATGGCTCACCGGCTTTTTGCAGTGCGCAACCGGTGACATCCATCTGGTACGCATCCACCGCAGCACCGCCTATCATCGGACTCACGTTCAAATCACCCAAAACAATGCGCGCCGTTGAACAGGGGGCACACGGATGACACCTGAAGCTAAAGCACGACAGCTGATCGACGACAAGCTGGCCCAGGCCGGCTGGGTCGTGCAGGACATGAAGCAGCTGAATCTGGCGGCGGGCACAGGCGTGGCCGTGCGCGAATACCCAACCGACACCGGCCCCGCCGATTACGCACTGTTCGTGAATCGCAACGCCGTGGGCATCATCGAAGCCAAGCGCGACGAGGCCGGCGAAAACATCACCATTGCCGAGCAGCAGACCGTCCGCTACGCCAACGCCACCCTGAAATGGCGCAAGAACAACACGCCCCTGCCGTTCCTGTTCGAAGCCACCGGCCAGATCATCCGTTTCACCGACGGCCGCGACCCCGCGCCGCGTTCGCGCGAGATCTTTCACTTCTTCACACCCACGCAGCTGGTCGAATGGATGGCGCAGCCCGACACCCTGCGTCGCCGGCTCGCCGAACGCATGCCCGAGCTGCCCGCCCGCAACCTGCGCGACTGCCAGGTCAGCGCCGTCACCGGGCTGGAAACTTCCCTGGCCGCCAATCGCCCGCGCGCGCTGGTGCATATGGCCACCGGCGCCGGCAAGACCTTCACTGCCATCACCTCGGTCTACCGATTGCTGAAGTTCGGCGGCGCGAAACGCATCCTGTTTCTGGTCGATACCCGCAACCTCGGCAAGCAGGCGCATCAGGAGTTCATGGCCTATACGCCGCCGGACGATGCTCGCAAGTTCACTGAACTCTACAACGTACAGCGTCTCGGCTCGCCCAACATCGACCCGCACGCGCAGGTCTGCATCAGCACCATCCAGCGCATGTATTCCATCCTCAGCGGCGAGCCCATCGATGACTCGGCCGAAGATGTCTCGCTCAACGAGGTCCAGCAGACCGGCAAGCAGCAGAAGCTCGTGCGTTACAACCCTGCGGTGCCGGTGGAAACCTTCGACGTCATCGTCATCGACGAATGCCACCGCAGCATCTACAACCTGTGGAAGCAGGTGCTGGACTACTTCGACGCCTTCCTCATTGGCCTCACCGCCACGCCGGACAACCGCACCCTCGGCTTCTTCAACCAGAACATCGTCGCCGAATACACCTACGAGCAATCCGTCGCCGACGGCGTCAACGTGGGTTACGACGTGTACGTGATCGACACCGAGATCACCGCCAAGGGTGCCCGGGTCGAAGCCAGGGAATGGGTGGACCATCGCGACCGCCAGACCCGCAAGAAGCGCTGGGCCGAAACCGAAGACGACACCGTCTACACCGGGCAACAGTTGGACCGCGCCGTGGTCAATCCCAACCAGATCCGGCTGGTGATCCAGGAGATGAAGCGCGCGGTGGAAACCAGTATCTTTCCCGGCCGCAAGGAAACACCCAAGACTTTGATCTTCGCCAAGACCGACAGCCACGCCGACGACATCATCCAGATCGTTCGCGAGGTCTACGGCCAGGGCAATGCGTTCTGCAAGAAAGTCACCTACAAATCAGAAGAAGACCCCGACAGCGTGCTCGCCAGCTTCCGCAACGACTACCACCCGCGTATCGCCGTCACCGTCGACATGATCGCCACCGGCACCGACGTCAAACCATTGGAAGTGCTGCTGTTCATGCGCGACGTGCGCAGTCGCGGCTACTACGAACAGATGAAGGGCCGCGGCGTGCGCTCGCTCGACGCCGACGGCCTGCAGCGCGTTTCCGCCAGCGCCGACGGCGCGAAACAACGCTTCGTGCTGATCGACGCCGTGGGCGTGGAGAAGTCGCTGAAGACCGAAAGCCGGCCGCTGGAGAAACTGCCCACGGTCGCGCTGGCCAGCTTGCTGCAGGGCGTGGCCATTGGCCACCGCGACGACGACACGGTGCTGTCGCTCGCCAACCGCCTGCTGCGCCTGGCCAAGCAGCTCGACGCCAAGCCGCAGGCGCGCATCGCGGCGCTGGCCGGCGGCGTCACCGTCGGCGCGCTCGGCAAGGCGCTGATCGAAGCGACCAATCCCGATGCCATCGTCCAGCACGCTTTGGTCACGGCGAAGGCGCAGGGCATCACCCGCGACGAAGACAGCCTCACCGCCGCCGAACTTCAGGCCGCGCGCGACGCCCGCGTCGCCGTGGCCTGCCTGCCGTTCGACAGTCCCGAACTGCGCGAGGCCATCGACAACGCACGCCGCGAGCATGAGCAGCTGATCGATCACATCAATCCGGATCAGATCATCTTCACCGGTTATTCCGAACAGGCCGAACAGGACGCGCAGCAGGTCATCCAGCGCTTCGCCGACTACATCGCGCAGCACAAGGACGAGATCGAGGCGCTGAGTTTTTTCTACCAGCAGCCGTATCGCCGCCGCGCGCTGACCTTCGAGATGATCGAAGACCTGCATGAGCGCCTGAGCAACCCGCCGCTGCTGCTCACCACCGAACGTCTGTGGAGCGCCTACGCGCGCGTGCAGGCCAGCCACGTCGCCGGCGCCGAGCGCAAACGCCAGCTCACCGACCTCATCGCGCTGGTGCGTTTCGCCATCGGCCTGGACAGCGAACTGCGGCCTTTCAGCGACCAGGTCGACAAACGCTTCCAGACCTGGATCTTCCGCCACAATGCCCAGCGCACCACCGCCTTCACCGCCGAACAAACCGAATGGCTGCGCCTGATGAAAGACCACCTCGCCACCAGCGGCTGCATCACCCGCGACGACTTCGACCTGCCTGGCCTGTCCGCCAAGGGCGGGCTGCAGAAAGTGTGGGCTGTGCTGGGGAATGAACTGGATGGGTTGATGGATGAGATGAATGAGGAGTTGGTGGCGTGAGTGTTGAAAATCCGCCCATTGGCTGGACAGCCACACAGCTTGGCGAGGTTGCAATCTGGTCTTCTGGAGGCACGCCATCTAGAACAAATTCAGGCTTCTATTCTGGAACGATACCTTGGTTCAAGACAGGCGAACTAGGCCCGCGCATGCTACGTGAAGCAGAGGAACATATTTCTGAAAGCGCCATTCGATCTTCAAGCGCCAAGATTTTCCCCAAGGGATCAGTCGTACTTGCAATGTACGGAGCAACGATAGGAAAAGCATCTATCCTTGGTGTCGAAGCGGCCACCAATCAAGCGTGTGCAGTCGGGATACCCGATGCCGTAAGTTCGATCTTTTTGTACTTCTTTCTACTCTCACAAACGCAAGCCTTCGTTGATGCTGGAAAAGGCGGGGCGCAACCAAATATTTCTCAGGGAATAGTCAAAGGTTGGCCAATACTTCTCCCTCCACTGGACGAACAAACCCGCATCGTCGAAAAACTCGAAGAACTGCTCTCCGACCTCGATGCCGGTGTGGCCGAACTGAAAGTCGCGCAGGCCAAGCTGGTGCGCTACCGGCAATCGCTGCTGAAAGCCGCCGTCGAAGGCGCGCTCACCGCCGAATGGCGCCAGCACAACGCCCCCGAGGAAACCGGCGCGCAACTGCTGCAGCGCATCCTCACCGAACGCCACGCTCGCTGGGAAGCCAAGCAACTCACCAAGTTCGCCGAACAGGGCAAAGCACCGCTCAAAGATTGGCAGAAGAAATATCCCGAGCCGGTGCAGCCCGATACCCGCGACTTGCCGGAGCTGCCGGAGGGGTGGGTGTGGGCGAGTGTTGATCAGTGCTCTCTTGATGAATCCGCAATTACAGATGGCCCATTTGGATCGAATCTTAAATCTTCGCACTACCAAGACTGTGGGCCACGCGTAATTCGCCTACAAAACATTGGCAATGGCGTCTTTGTTGATGCTCGCGCGCACATTTCTGAATCGCACTATCAGGCGCTGATCAAACACGCCGTCGAAATAGGGGATTTACTGGTGGCCATGCTTGGTGAAGTTTTGCCAAGAGCCTGTATCGCCCCAAAAGGCGTCGAACCTGCGATTGTCAAAGCAGACTGCGCACGCATTCGATTGAATACACAACTACTGCATCCAAGCGTGCTAATGGCTCAACTAAACTCAAAACCAATTCGCGAAATCGTCGCAAAGTTCGTTAAAGGCATCGGAAGGCCACGAATCAACCTTGGACACCTCCGCTCGATCCCCGTTGCGCTGTGTGCAATTGAGGAGCAGCATCAAATCGCAGCCGCCCTTGAGAACGCAGAAAGCTCTATTGGCGAACAGATTACGTCCATCAATTTTGGCCTCAAACAAGCCACCGCCCAACGCAAAAACATCCTCCGCTCCGCGTTCTCCGGCCAACTGGTTCCGCAGGACCCGAACGACGAACCCGCCAGCGCGCTGCTGGCGCGTATCCGCGCCGGGCGGGCCACGGAGGCTTCGACTACACTACGTCGCCGCAAACGCGCTGACGCGGGTGAATAACGAATGAAAATAGAATCGATCCGCCTGAAAAATTTCAAAGCCTTTCGCGACGTGCATTTGCGCGACATTCCGCCGTTCTTGGTGGTGGTGGGCGCGAATGGCTCTGGCAAATCCACGCTGTTCGATGTCTTCGGCTTTCTGCACGACTGTCTCAAGGGCAATGTCCGCAAGGCGCTGGACAACCGAGGACGCTTCGGCGAGGTGCTCAGCCGGGGCTGCAATCCAAAGACAGATTCGATCCTGATCGAACTGCAGTACCGCATGGAGATCACAGGGACGGAACGGCTGGTCACCTACTCGCTCGAAATCGGCGAACGCGACAACACCCCGGTCGTGATCAAGGAACTGCTTCGCTACAAGCGCGGCCGCCATGGCAGCCCGTTCCACTTCCTCAGCTTCTCCAATGGCGAGGGCTACGCCATCACCAACGAGGAAGATTTCAACAAGTCCGACGAAGAGCTGGAGCGGGAAACCCAACGCGTCTCGCCGGACACGCTAGCGATTAAGGGGCTCGGCCAGTTCGAACGTTTCAAAGCGGCCAACGCCTTCCGACAGCTGATCGAGAACTGGCACGTCTCCGATTTCCATATCAATGCCGCACGCGGACGCAAAGATGCCTCCGGGGACAGCGAACATCTCTCGGAGAGCGGCGACAACCTTCCGCTGGTCGCACGCTATCTGCATGAGCAGCACCCCGAAGTATTCAGCGACATCCTCAAAACCATGGCACGCCGCATCCCCGGCATCGCCAGCGTGGAGCCGAAGTTGCTGGAGGACGGTTATCTGACGCTGCGCTTCAGCGACGGCTCGTTCAAGACACCGTTCCTCGACCGTTACGTCTCCGACGGCACCATCAAGATGTTCGCCTATCTGGTGCTGCTGCACGACCCCAGGCCGCATCCACTGTTGTGTGTGGAAGAACCCGAGAACCAGCTCTATCCCCAGCTGATGACCGAACTGGCCGAAGAGTTCCGCAGCTATGCGCAGCGCGGCGGCCAGGTGTTCGTCTCCACCCACTCCCCCGACTTCCTCAATGCACTAGAACTGGATGAGGTCTGCTGGCTGGTCAAGCAGAACGGTTATTCCGATATCCATCGGGCAAAAGACAACGAACAGATCGCGGCCTATATGGCCGAAGGCGACCAGTTGGGGTACTTGTGGAAGCAGGGCTTCTTCGCGGGAGTGGATCCTTTATGAGGGAGCTGGTGTTTCTGCTGGAAGAAATGTCCGCACGCGCCCTGCTTGAAAGCCTACTGCCACGGGTTCTGTCGCAGCAGGTCGCCCACCGACTGATTCCGTTCGAGGGCAAACAGGACCTGGAACGTCAGCTCGCCCGCAGGATCCGCAGCTATCGAAACCCGCATGCGCGGTTCATCATCCTGCGCGACCAGGACAGCCACCCCGATTGCCGCGTGCTGAAGCAGGGCCTGTTGGACCTGTGCGCGCCGACCGGCAGACAGGAACTTTGTCTGGTGCGCATCGCATGCACGGAGCTGGAAACCTTCTACCTCGCGGACCTGCAGGCAGTGGAAACGGCGCTGGCTGTGAAAGGCCTTTCCGCGCGGCAACAGAACCGAAAATTCCGCTCCCCCGACACCCTAGCCAGCCCGAGCCATGAACTCAAAGCGCTGACCGGGAACCGCTACCAGAAGGTCTCCGGGTCCCGCGCCATTGGCCTGCACATCGGAGCGGACAACGACCGCTCCCCAAGTTTTCGCAATTTGATTGCGGCCATTCGCAAGATGGAAGCCACCCTTTTGGCGCTTCCGGAGTGAGCCCGTCTAGCCCATCTTTTTCCAAGCCCCGGGATAACAAACTTTGAGCGCAGCCCAACTCATTGAAAATAAAGAAAATTCAATGACGTTTATTATCCAGAAGCGCTGCTGACTGATTTGATTGGTATTTGATGGAACCCTCGCAATGAACGCCTCAAGCCTCGTCCAGAAAATCTGGAACTTCTGCCACACCCTGCGCGACGACGGCATGGGGTATGGCGACTCTCTGGAACAACTGGCCTATCTGCTGTTCCTGAAGATGGCCCACGAGTCCGCGCAGGCAACCGTTTGAACACGCTACCGACCTACGCCGGCCTACTGGCCGAGATCAAAAACTGCATCCAGATTGCGCAGACTCGGGCGGTACAAGCCGTCAACACCGAGCTGATCCAACTGTATTGGCAGATCGGGCAACTGTTGGCGGTCCGGCAAACGCAGGAAGGTTGGGGCGCGGGTGTCATCCCGCGTCTGGCGCAGGACATCCGCAATGAACTGCCTGAGCAAAAAGGATTCTCCGAACGCAATCTGAAACTGATGGTGCAGTTCTTCCACACTTACCCGACCCTGTTCGTTCAGGCTTCGCCCGCATTGGACAGGCCGGAGGCTGCTGCAATTGGGC
>JANLSB010000314.1:0-1634 GCA_031362125.1 Lysobacterales bacterium
TGTTTGCGCGGCCATGAAAGGCCGCGACGACGAAGCGAGCGCGCAAGCGTTTGATTCGTCGGGAGTGAGTCCGGGCATGCACCGGACTCGCGACTTGACTGCGCCGGCAAGCGCCGGCGCGAACAGCGAAGCTGGCCCCGAAGGGGCGAGCCGCACGGATGCGGCGAGTCAAACGCACAGGATATGCGTTTTTCAACAACATGTTAGACGCGAATGTGAGACAAAAACGGACAGGCGCCCATCCTGCCGGCATGCCTGCCACAGGCTGTCCGTATTTCGAAGGCGTCGGCGTTTGATTGAACAACGCCTGAAATCGGCGCCAGCAGGACCTGCGGCAGGCACGCGCCGCGAACATGCGCCGCAAGAGCGGACCATTCGATACGCGTCGTGCGGTTTCATCGCGCTCAAAGGAATCATGTATGCCGTCAGGTACGTTTCTGGATCTGCAAACCATCATATTGGCGCCACAATTCAGGACCGAGGAACTGGTCCGGGTCGCACAACCGCAGGTGCTTTCGCCAACAATCGCAGAGCCTGCGATCATGGCGCCCGCTGTGATGGCGCCCGCTGTGATGTCGCCAGCGGTAATGGCGCCCGCGTTGATGCGCGCAGATGCGAGCGCGTTCATGCTGCATTTGCCAGCAGCCAGTCTGATGTCCGTCGACGCGGTCAGGATGCGGCCCAGCCTGGAGTTGCTGCGTCCGGAGTTGTTCCACGACAAGTCCAGCCAGGATTTCGAGCGTCAGGATTCCCCGCATCCGATCAGTCCTTCGCCGCAGCCCAGCGACACGACATTGTTCGAAGACCCGAACAGCGACGCGCGCTACTGGTTGCCGCGCTACCGTCTGCGCGAACTCAGCAGAGGCCGCTACGACAGCAATGTCGTGCAGGGCGACGACGGCCGCTGGGCGGTCAGCCTCGGCCTGGAAGCGTATCCGGCGCCGGAGATCGGCGACGCGGCGCGTAATGCACAGCCGTTGCCGCACCAGCTCGCGGTATCGGTCTCGTATCGGCAAGCGAACACCACGATCGAGCAGCGGTTGGCGGTCGGGGAGTTGCTGACCGATCCGCGCGGGCCGGTTGCGATCCTTCGGTTGACGCTGGGCGAGCGCGACGAGCTGCTGAGCGCGTTCATGTCGCCGGCCTCGGAAACAAAGCTGTCGATCATGCGCACATTTACCGTGTCCACGCCGACGGCTGCTGCCGAAGCCGCAGCTCCGGCCAGACCCGATTTCCGCGCGCGCAGGGTCGCGATGGCGAGAATGGGGAATGCGGGTTCGCCGATCGCGATAGCGCCGATCGAGCGACGACGTCATTTCGGAAGGCCGCAGATTGGCGATGACCTGCCGCAACCGATCGGAATCGAGCCAGCATCACCGCCATCGCCACAACCGCCGGCCGCACCGCGTTTTCGCGCGGCGGCGCAGGCGCAGGAAGTGTCGATCGCTCTGGTCTTTCCGCCGGCGCTGCATGCCTATCTGTATCCGGGCGGCAGCCCCAGCGCAGGCGGCGCGAGCTGGGATGTGCACAACCTCTCGTATCCGACCGATGGTCGCCCGCGCGAGCACGCCTACTTCCAGAGCACCACCAATCCCGCGCGTTTCTACTATCTGCCCGACGAGTTTCGTCTGGCG
>JANLSB010000344.1:0-5965 GCA_031362125.1 Lysobacterales bacterium
CGAATCGGGCGCCGACAGTCCTTATGGTTCCAGCGGCGTTCTGGGCGCCGCCGGTTTCTTCCGCGGCACAACCACCGTGGATTTCTCGAGTGACTTCCCGATATTGACGGTCGCTCTGCCCGCAGGCCAGTCGGCCATCAATCCCGCAGGCATGATGGTGACCGGTTCTACGTTCAGAAACAGCTACATGAAATCGGAAGTCGAACAGCTGCAGGTCAAGGGCGACTTCTCGTTCGAAGACTATTCCAAGCTCGATTTCGGTGTTTCCGCGACCGAAGTGAACAACCGCACGGCGTTCTCGAACGTTCAGCTCGATACCTGGGGCGGTGCGACCAGCCCGGCGGACTATCCCGACTCGGTATGGCAGCTCGATCATATCGGCAACTACTTCAACAGCTTCGGTGGCCATAACGACCCGCGGTTCACCGATGCCTTCTTTGTATGGGATTTCAATACCGTACGCCAGTTGGCGGAAGACGCCTGGGCAGCTGCCGGTCGCAACCGCGCCGACTATCGGGCATCGAATGTCTTCACCACGGACCGCAGAGTCGAAGAAAAATCGAAGAGCGCCTACCTGCAATGGAGTCAAACCTGGGATTGGGCGATGCCGCTGCATTTCGCCGCCGGCGTGCGCTACGAGAAGACGGATGTCACCTCGTCGGCATTGGTTCCGGGCGCGACCGGCATCTCGTGGGGCTCCGCGAACGAGTTCAGCATCATCGCCGGCGCCCCGGGGTTCACGACGCTCAAGGGCAGCTACGCCTACTGGCTGCCGAATCTGGATCTGACCCTCGACCTCAACGACACGATGAAACTGCGCGGCAGCTATGGCGAGACGATCGGCAGACCCGGCTGGGGCGATATCCAGGGCGGGCAGACGCTGAACTCGCTGGTTCGGGTCGATGGCGGGACCGGTGCCCAGGGCAATCCGGATCTGGAGCCGCTGCTGTCGCACAACTTCGACCTGTCGTTCGAGTGGTATTACGCTGAATCGAGCTATCTGTCGGTGGGTTACTTCCGCAAGAACATCGACAACTACATCGGCGTGACCCAGATCCAGTCGACGCCCTTCAATCTGCACACGCCGGTAGGGGGCGCTTTCTGGAATCAGGCGGTCGCCAGCGGCTGCGTCGCGGGTGACGTCGTCTGCATTCGCAACTTCATCTTCCGCAACCTCAACGGGTCTCCTGGCGTGACCCGCGGTCCGGACGATGCCAACGGCAATGCGACAGGCACGATCGTCGGCCAGCCGAACGATCCGATCGCGAATTTCAGGATCACCGCGCCGGCCAACCAGCAATCGGCCTCGCTGGACGGCTGGGAATTCAATATCCAGCATGTGTTTGGCGAAAGCGGTTTCGGTTTGTCGGCCAACTACACCATCGTCGACTCGGGGCTGACCTACGACAACTATGTGCTTGGCGAACAGTTCGCGCTCGAGGGTCTCAGCGATTCTGCCAACCTCGTCGGTTTTTACGAGAAAGGGGCTTGGCAGGTCCGTGCCGCCTACAACTGGCGCGACGAATTCCTCGCCGGACGCTTCGACGGTGCCGGCCCCAATCCGAACTACGTCGAGGCCTATGGTCAGCTGGACATGAATGTCAGCTACCAGTTGAACGACAGACTGATCTTTTCGCTCGAGGGCATCAACCTTACCGACGAGACCCAGCGCGTTCACGGCCGCAACAGCAATCAGCTGTTGTACGGAACCCAGACCGGGCCGCGGTACATGTTTGGCATGCGCTACAAATTCTGACCCCAATTGTGACAATATCGCCTGGGCGCTGAGTGCGCCCGGCGCAAAAAAGCCGCTGCGATTGAGCGGCTTTTTTGTCTTGTCTACCCCGGCCCGAGGTGCTGACATTGAGTGCTGCAGTTCGGAACGTCGTGATCGTCGGAGGCGGCTCCGCAGGGTGGCTGACTGCGGCCGTGATCGCCGCAGAACACGGCGCGCAGTCCGGTTCCGGTCTGCGGGTCACCGTGATTGAATCACCTGGGGTCTCACCCATCGGCGTTGGCGAAGGCACTTGGCCGACCATGCGAGACACGCTGCGCAGTATCGGGGTCTCGGAAAGCGACTTCATCCGCGAATGCGATGCTTCCTTCAAACAGGGATCGAGGTTCGACGGTTGGGTCGACGGTACCGAAGCCGATCGTTGCTACCATCCTTTCGTGCTTCCATTGGGCTATACCGAAACCAATCTGGTCGCGGGTTGGTTGGCGCGTCATTCGGATCGGGCCTTTGCGAGCATCGTCAGCTTTCAGCCGCATCTATGCGCACGAAACCGGGCACCCAAGCAGGCATCCACGCCCGAGTACGCGGCGGTCGCCAATTACGCGTACCACCTGGATGCGGGTAAATTCGGGCTGTTCCTGCGCAATCACTGCACCGGGCGACTGGGTGTTACGCATATCTCCGATCATGTCGTGAATGTCGTCGCCAGTGACGATGGCGATATCGCCTCGCTGCAGCTGAAGGATCACGGTGTTGTTGCGGGAGACCTTTTCGTCGACTGCACCGGCATGCAGTCGCTGCTGATCGGACAGCATTTCGGCATCGACTTCGTCTCCAGGAAAAGCGTGCTGTTCAACGACAGCGCGTTGGCCGTACAGGTGCCTTATGTCCGCGAGGATCAGGAGATCGCCTCGCAGACCAATGCAACGGCACAGCGCAACGGTTGGATCTGGGACATCGGCTTGCCGACCCGGCGCGGCGTCGGTCATGTCTACTCCAGTGCGCACACCACCGACGATGCCGCGGAAGCCGAGTTGCGCAGCTATTTGAACGCTGATGACTCGCTTGGGGATGTGCCCACCGTGCGCAAGCTGTCTTTCGAGCCCGGCTATCGGGCCCGCTTCTGGCATCGCAACTGCGTCGCCATCGGACTTTCCGCCGGCTTCATCGAACCGCTGGAAGCCTCGGCGATCGCGCTGGTCGAATTGTCGGCCGCGATGTTGCGCGACGATATGCCCGTCACCCGTTCGGAGATGGACATCGTGGCGCGGCGCTTCAACGACGCGTTCGCCTACCGCTGGGAACGTGTGATCGATTTTCTCAAACTTCACTATGTGTTGACGCGCAGGAACGACTCCGATTTCTGGCGCGACAATGTCCGCGCCGATTCGATACCCGAACGCCTGCAGGAAGCGTTGATGCTATGGCGCCACCGACCGCCTTCCCGGTACGACTTCCATCGCATCGAAGAGGTCTTTCCATCCGCCAGCTATCAATACATTCTGTACGGCATGGGGTTTCGGCCGGGGCATGAAACCGCCATGCGGCACTCCGACAACCCGGATGCGGCGGACGGTTTTTTCCGGGAGACGGCGCAACTGACCGGGAGAATGATCGCAGCCCTGCCGGGCAATCGCGAATTGATCGACCACATCAAACGCAACGGCTTGCCGAGGATTTGAAGCATGGCCAATACTGCTCTGTTGAACAACGTCGATCACAAGCATCTGCGCGTCGATACCAGCCGCAGGATCGGTCTTGGCGACGATGTGATGTTCTCACTCACCTTCCCCGCCGAGTTCCGCAGCATTCAAGCGCATTATCCGATCGTCTTCCGCAAGACGGCCGAGGGCGGTTTTCAGCCCATTGCGCTGTTCGGATTCAAGGACGGCCAGAATCTGTTCCTGGGCGAGACGCGCTGGGACGCCGACTATGTGCCGCTGTCGATTGAACGCCAACCCTTTCTGATCGGAGTGGAGGGCGACGAACTGATGGTCCATGTCGATCTGGACAGCCCGAGGGTCGGTACCGAGGTGGGCGAAGCCGTTTTTCTCGAGCATGGCGGGACCAGTGAATTTCTGGAGCGGATGAACTCCGTACTCCTGGCGCTCTATCAGGGACTGCAGAGCACGCCGGCCTTCGTAACCGCATTGCTTGAGCACGACCTGCTTGAATCCTTCACGCTGGATGTCGAGCTCGACGACGGGTCCCGCAATCGTCTTGCCGGGTTCTATGCGATCAACGAAGAGCGCCTGGCTGCCCTCGACGGCACCGCGTTGGGCAGGCTGAACCAGGATGGCAATCTGCAGCCCATCTACATGGCAATCGCGTCGGTTTCCAATTTCCGCGCACTGATCGACAGGGTGAACCAGATCGATGCTGCCGAACGCTGAACCCATCGTCGAACTCGAAGGCATCGCTGCGGATGCCTTGCCGGACAATGTCCTGCGATCGACGCAGCCGCTCGTCTTCAGAGGGCTGGTCGCGCATTGGCCGCTGGTCCAGGCGGGATTGAAATCACCGCAGGACGGCATCGCCTACCTTCGCCGTTTTTCGCGCGATGCGACCGTGGCTGCCATGGTCGGCGCGCACCAGCACAGGGGACGTCTGTTCTACAACCAGGACATGAGCGGCTTCAACTTTCATCGTGAAGAGCCGAAACTCGATGCGATGTTCGACGCCATGCTCCGGCATCTTCACGATCCCGAACCACCGACGCTGTACATGGGCTCCACGACCGTCGATACGTTTCTGCCGGGACTACGCGGCGAAAATGATCTCGAACTGGGGACGCGGCAGGCGCTGTACAGCATCTGGGTGGGCAACCGTTCGCGGATCGCCGCGCATCACGATGTGCCCGACAATCTGGCTTGCGTCGCGGTCGGTCGCCGACGTTTCACGCTCTTTCCGCCCGAACAGGTCGCCAATCTCTATATCGGACCGCTGGATCTCACTCCGGCAGGCCAGGCCATCAGTCTGGTGGATTTCCACACACCGGATCTCGAACGGTTCCCGAAATTCGCCGAAGCGATGAGGCATGCCCGGATCGCCGAACTGGGGCCCGGCGACGCGCTTTTCATTCCCAGCATGTGGTGGCATCACGTCGAAGCATTGGACGGTTTCAATGTGCTGCTCAACTACTGGTGGCGGCAATCCCCGGCCTATATGGATACGCCGATGAATGCGCTGATGGTGGCCATCATGTCCGTGCGCGATCTTCCGCAAGCGCAGCGCTCGGCATGGCAGGAGATGTTCCGTCACTATGTTTTCGAGGCCGACGAAACGACTGCGGCCCACATCGAGCAGTCCGCACGCGGAATGCTTTCGCCGATGACTGCCGATGCCACACGGATACTGCGTGCGCAACTTTTGAAACGACTGAACCGTTGAGAGGATTTTCGACATGAGCCACGCCGCTGCTGCCGTTGTCGACACCATGCCGATCAGGCGTATCGTCATTGCCGGTGGCGGTACCGCGGGGTGGATGGCGGCGGCCGCATTGTCCAAGACACTGGGCAAGAACCTCGAAATCACCCTGATCGAATCGGACGAAATCTCCACCGTCGGTGTGGGCGAGGCGACCATCCCAACGCTGGTGACGTTTCATCGTCTGTTGGAGATCAATGAGCAGCAGTTCATGGCCGCGACCCAGGCCACGTTCAAGCTCGGGATCAGTTTCGAGAATTGGCGGGATGTGGGCCTGGACTACATCCACTCCTTCGGCATCAGCGGCAAAGACCACTGGACCGCGGGGTTCCAGCATTTCTGGCTCAAAGGGCTGCAGCGCGGTCTCGCCGGCGATTATGGCGATTACTGCCTGGAGCTGAAGGCAGCGCAGCAGAACCGCTTCGCCCACCTGCCGCGCATCGGCATGAACTATGCGTTTCACATGGATGCCGGGCTGTATGCCAAGTTCCTGCGCACATTCAGTGAGGGCTTCGGGGCGCGTCGCGTCGAGGGCAAGATCGTCGAGGTTTTGACCGATCCCGCGTCGAAGCATATCCATGCGCTGAAGCTGGACTCGGGTGACGTCATCGAAGGCGATCTTTTCATCGACTGCACCGGATTTCGCGGTCTTCTGATCGGTCAGACGCTCGGTGTCGAGTACGAAGACTGGTCGCAGTGGCTGCATTGCGACAGCGCCATTGCGGTGCAGACCGAATCCGTCGGCGAAGCCGTGCCCTACACGCGCTCGATCGCGCGCGAAGCGGGCTGGCAGTGGCGCATCCC
>JANLSB010000355.1:0-3417 GCA_031362125.1 Lysobacterales bacterium
CCGCGTCACTCTTTGTCGAAGTTGATCCGCACATCCTTGACAGTGCTGGAGAGCAGCATCACCGACACCTGCGGCCTGAACAGGCGGCGCTTCACCAGCACGTCCTCGCCATCGTCCAGTTCGGCATCGACCCAGCGACCGGCCTGACGGTCGATCGCGGTCTTCACCTTGCGGGCGACCCGGTTCTCGCCGTCGTTGCGTTCGATCGCGACCCGCACCTGCACCGCTTCTCGACCGTGCGGCACGATCTCGAAGACCATCTCACCTGCGGATTCGGCAGCGCCGCTGAACTCAAGCCGCCATTTGTTGGACTCGGAGGCGAAGACGGCACTGCTCGCGCACAGCGCCAACAGAAAGACTGCGATCGAAAGAATAATGCGCATGGCTATGCTCACCTGAAATGCAATGGGTATCGCAGTCAAAATTATAGTGCCCGAGTCACGTCGCCATGAACCTGCATTCAGGCCGCAGCGGTCATCCGCACCCGCGGCGTCAGTGCCACGTTCAGGCTGTCGCTCATCAGCTGCAGCTCGGCGTCCTGAACCATCGCGGTCAGGCGCATGCCGCGCTGCAGATGGCCGACGATCTCATCGATCGCCTTCGGATCGAGGTCGATCACGGTGAGATTGTCGAAACGCGACAGTCCGGCCGAGATCTTGTTCCACCACACATCCGAGGCGTGGCCGCCATAGTTCACCACCACCACCTGCCCGGCGCGCGCGCAGGCTTTGCGGATTCGGCTTTCGTCCGGATGCCCCAGGTCGATCCAGCGCTGGATATCGCCGACGTAATCGCGCTGCCACAGATCCGGTTCGCTGTCGTCGCTCAGGCCGCGGCCGAATTCCAGACGCTCGTCCGCGTACAGCGCGAACGCCAGCAGCCGAACCATCAGCCGCACGTCGGTTTCGGACGGATGCTGTGCCAGAGTCAGGTTGTGCTGGGCGTAGTAATGCCGGTCCATGTCGCTGACCTGCAGCTCGACCTTGACCACGGTGGATTTGGGCGACATGCCGGAGCCTGACGGGAAAGAGCGGCGATTGTAGGGCCTTCGCCCGGCCAAGGCGGGGCTTTGCTACGCTTCAGCGATGTCCGCACCGCTCCAGACGCGTCGCCTCGACGCCAAACGCCCCAACGATATCGATGACGCCGTGCGCCTGCTGCGCGCGGGTCGCTTGGTTGCCGTACCTACCGAAACCGTCTACGGGCTGGCCGCCGACGCATCGAATGCCGAAGCCGTGCGCGCGATTTTCGTTGCGAAACAGCGTCCGTCGAATCATCCGCTGATCGTGCATCTCAGCGGGTCGGACCAGTTGCCGCGTTGGGCCCGCGACATTCCCGACACCGCCCGGCAGTTGGCCGAAGCATTCTGGCCCGGCCCGCTCACCCTGCTGCTGCACAAGGCCGACACTGTGCCACCGGAAGTCACCGGTGGACGCCCGACCATCGGTCTGCGTGTGCCGGCGCATCCGGTGTTGCTGCGGATCCTCGACACCCTGGGTGGCGGACTCGCCGCGCCTTCGGCCAATCCCTACAAGCGCCTGAGCCCTACCACAGCCGACCAGGTGATGACCGGACTCGGCGGCCGCATCGACGCCGTTCTCGACGGCGGACCATGCGCGGTGGGACTGGAATCGACCATCGTCGATCTCACCGGTAGCGTGCCGCGCATTCTCCGCGCCGGGCCGGTCACGCGTCACCAGTTGGAAGGCGTGCTCGGCACGACGGTCGAATTCCCAGAACAGCATGATGCCGCCGTGCCCGGCAACGTTGCCGTGCATTACCAGCCGCGCACGCCGCTCTATCTGGTCGATGGCGAGGAGTTGCACGAACGACTTCAGCGATTGCCCGCTGGTGCGCGTATCGCCCTCGCCCACCGCAGTCAGTATTTGCCGGCGTCCGCTGGCGTGCTGCACGCGCTGCGACTGCCGGCCGACAAACCCGGTTTCGCGCGCGCGCTGTACGACGCACTGCATACACTCGACGCTACGGGCGCGAACGCGATCTGGCTGGAACGCCCACCCGCAGACGAAGACTGGCGCGACGTACACGATCGCCTCGCGCGCGCGGCGAGCGTCGATCCCGGTGAAGTCGACCCGGGCGAATGGGCGTGACGCCTCAGCGCGCGAGCGCGCTGAGCACGGCGTAGTGCGGCATCATCCGCGACGGCGCACCTAGCTCCGGCGGCTTGCGCAGACGGTTGCGCAGGTTGGCGTCAACGCGCTGACGCAGCGGGATGCTGGGTTCGAACCCCGCCGGCGTCTGCCTTGCACGCATCTCACGCAGCATCGCAGCCGTCGTCATCCGCTTGCTGCTGAAGCGCGGCACATTCGCCAGCGACACCGCGACGATATCGGTGCGATTGTCGTCTTCTCCGCTGTTGGTGCGCGCATGGAACGGCAGGAATTCGTCGCCGATACTCACCAGTCCCTGGTAGTCGCCCACGAACAGCCCTCTGGCGAACGGCGCGGCGCCCATGTCGAAAGGCTCGCCGATGCGCAGGTCGCGCCAGGTCGCACCGCCGTCGGTCGAACGCGCGAGCCAGCTGTCGGTCAACAGCGGCGCTGCGGCGGTGTCGCTGCGCAAATCTGAATAGGTGACGCCGACCGTGCCGTCGGGCGCGACATGGATGTTCGGCGTGAACGCGGGCACATTGGGCGCACCGTTGACCCGCGTCGGCGTAGACCAGGTCAGACCGCCGTCGCTGGAGCGCGACACCGCGATACCGTCGTAGGCGCCGCCGCTGAAACGCGAGTCCTGCCATGCGACGTAGACCGTGCCGTTCGGCGCGACCGCAATCGACGGGATGATCGATCCATCGCGCACCGAAAGCCCTGTTGCCGCGTCGCGCGTTCCGACACCGAGCATATCGGCGATGTACACCGGTGCCGACCACGTGCTGCCGCGATCGAACGAGCGGATCACCGCAACGCGCGAGCGCTGCAGTCCTCCGACCGGGCTGTCGATCTGCGCGAACATGTCCAGCAACATGCCGCCAGGTAACACCACCACGATATTGCCGATGGTCTGGTTGCGCGTGCCCGGGTCATAGATCGCACGTGCCGGTTCCCAGCTGGCGCCGTTGTTGGTACTGCGCGCGAGATAGGCGGGACCGGTATTGTTGGAGGAGATCAGGCGGTCCCACACCGTATAGACGTAGTTGGCATCGAAAGGATCGGCGGTGATCGCATTCTTGTCGTTGAACGCGGCGGCGCCATCGAGCACGAGCGTTGCGGCATTGGTCCAGGTGCGGCCATTGTCGAACGAGCGGCTGGCCAGCATCGTATTCACATCGCCCCGCGTGGACAGCGACATCGCGTGGACCACGCCGTTCGGCGAATACGACACCCATGGATCGGACGCGCGTTCGTAATCGCCACCGTTCATCACCGTGCCGCCGCCGCAGCGCGAGAGCGGCAG
>JANLSB010000381.1:0-10225 GCA_031362125.1 Lysobacterales bacterium
CGCGCAGCGACATCGCGGCGCCCAGCAGACCCGGGCCGTTGTGGGTGATGACGCGGATGGTCACCGATTCGAGATACGCGGCGAAGCGGCCCTTGGCGAGGAAGCGTTCGCGGAAGGCGCTGCTGCGCAGGAACGGCACGAAGCGCGGCACGATGCCGCCGGCCAGCATCACCGTACGCGCGCCGTGGATCAGCGCGGTGTCGCCGGCGACGCTGCCGAGCACGGCGCAGAAGCGCGCCAGGGTGCGACGCGCAGCGAGATCGTGGCCTTCCAGCGCCGCGGAGACGATGTCCGCCGGCTCGCGAAGATCCTGATGCTGGCCGGTGGCATGATCGACCGCTCCGCGCAGCACTGCGTCGATATGCGACAGGCCGCTGCCGCAGAGCAGACGCTCGTTCGACACGCGACCGAAGCGCGCGGTGAACCAGCGCGCGATCGCGAATTCTTCATCCCCCAGCGGCGCGAAGCTGACGTGGCCGCCCTCTGTCTCGATCACACGCCAGTGCCGATCATGATCAGGCCCATCATTGCCGACCAGCATCGCGACACCGAGGCCGGTACCCGGGCCGAGCACGCTGATCGGCCCCTGCAATGGCGCATCATCGTTGCCGTGCACGGTGATGGTTTCGCTGCCGGCAAGCGCTGGTACCGACCACGCCACTGCGCCGAAATCGTTGAGTACGTGCAGGCGATCAAGACCCAGCGCGTGCTGCAGTTCCCGGCGCGTGAACGACCAGGCCCGATTGGTGAGACGGATCTCTTCGCCGTTGACCGGGCTGGCGACCGCGATCGCGGCATGGCGCGGCTGCGCGCCGACCGCAGCGAGATAGTGCTCTGCCGCGTGCTGCAGGCTTGCGAATGCGGACGCATCGAGGCTGCGCGCCTCCAGCACGCGCACAGTGGGTGCCGATAGATCGGTCAACGCGAAGCGCGCATTGGTGCCGCCGATGTCGGCGATGAGTGCGAGCGATGCGGGATTCACGGTGTCTTTCATCGATCAATGCTCCGCGTCATTCGGGAACAGGCTGCAGGCGCCCTGTTCGGCCGGGCCGACCTGCGCGCGCATCAGCCCGAAGAGTTCGCGGCCGACGCCGTGGGCGTTGCCGCGCAGATCGATCGCTACCGCTTCACGGGCGGCCCATTCGGCTTCGGGCACGACGGCCTGCATCGTGCCGGCTTCGGCATCGATGCTGATCAGATCTCCGTCGCGGAGCTTTGCGATGGCCCCGCCGCACGCGGCTTCAGGTGTGATGTGGATCGCCGCGAGCACCTTGCCCGATGCGCCGGACATACGGCCGTCAGTCAGCAGAGCCACGCGCTGGCCGCGATCCTGCAGGACCGCAAGCGTGGGTGTGAGTTTGTGCAGCTCGGGCATGCCGTTCGCGCGCGGGCCCTGGCCGCGAATCACTGCAACGAAGTCTCCGCTGAGCGCGCCGGCCTTGAAGGCATCGAGCATCGCGTCCTGCGAATCGAAGATCTTCGCCTGCGCGGTGACGGCGCGGTGTTCGGGCGCGACCGCCGAGATCTTCACTACGGCGCGGCCGAGATTACCCTGCAGGCGGCGCAGACCGCCTTCGCGGTCGAAGGGTTCGGCGACGCCGCGCAGGATGCTGGTGTCGCGCGACTGCGCCGGCGGCGGGATCCAGCGCAACGCAGTGCCGTCCAGTTCGGGGGCGAGCGTCTGCTGACGCAGATCGCCGCCGTGCACGCAGAGAATGTCGGCATGCATCAGACCGGCGTCGATGAGTTCGCGGATCACCACGCCGATGCCGCCGGCGGCGTGGAAGTGATTCACATCCGCGCTGCCGTTCGGATACACGCGCGCCAGCAGCGGTGTCGCCTGCGACAGTTCGTCCAGATCGTCCCAGTCGATCAGCAGACCAGCGGCGCGTGCGATCGCGACCAGATGCAGCGCGTGGTTGGTCGAGCCGCCGGTCGCGGAAAGCCCGACCATCGCGTTGACAATGGCTTTCTCATCGATGGTGTGGCCGAGTGGCCGGTAATCGTCGCCGAGCGCGGTGATCCGCAGCGCCTGCTCGGTCGCGGCCACCGTGAGTGCATCGCGCAGCGGGGTGTTCGGATTCACGAACGCGCTGCCCGGCATGTGCAGCCCCATCACTTCCATCAGCATCTGATTGGAATTGGCGGTGCCGTAGAACGTGCAGGTGCCTGCGCTGTGGTACGAAGCGGATTCGGCTTCGAGCAGTTCGTCGCGCGTCGCCTTGCCTTCGGCGTAGCGCTGGCGCACTGCGGCTTTTTCCTTATTCGGCAGGCCCGAGGGCATCGGCCCGGCGGGTACGAAGATCACCGGCAGATGGCCGAAGCTCAGCGCGCCCATCAGCAGACCGGGCACGATCTTGTCGCAGACGCCCAGCATCAGCGCCGCGTCGAACATTTCGTGCGACAGCGACACCGCCGTTGCCAGTGCGATGGTGTCGCGCGAGAACAGCGACAGCTCCATGCCGATGCGGCCCTGGGTGACGCCGTCGCACATCGCCGGCACGCCGCCCGCGACCTGTGCACTGCCTCCGGCGTTGCGCGCGGCCATGCGGATCAGCGTGGGGTACTGCTCCATCGGCTGATGCGCCGAGAGCATGTCGTTGTAGGCGGTGACGATGCCGATGTTGCCGCCGGCGCCGGTTTTCAGCATGCCTTTATCGTCGCCGGACGCGGCGAAGCCGTGGGCGAGATTGCCGCAGCTCAGCTGCCGCCGTGCGGGGGCGTCGATCCGCGCGGCGTCGATCCGCGCGAGATAGTCGCCGCGTGTGCGGCGACTGCGTTCGGCGATGCGTGCGGTCACGCGTTCGATGACGGGGTGCAATGACATCAGGGACTCCAATGCAGATGAACGACCGTACCTGACGCATGCAGCAGCGCCGAGATCGGCGCGCGCAGCGGATCGTACGCGGTCTGGGCGGCACGCAGCACTTCGCGTTTGCGCGCGCCGGTGACGATCAGATGCAGGCTGCGCGCACGCAGCAGGCGGGCCAGGCCGAGAGTGATGCGCGGAAACGGCGCTTCGGGCGGCAGTGTCCGAGGCACCAGCAGGAACGCATCCTCGCGGGTTTCTTTCGACATCGCTTCGGGCAATGCTTCGGCGCCTGGAAACAGCGACGCGGTGTGCGCGTCTTCGCCCATGCCCAGTACCACGGCGTCGAAGGCCCCGGCGTGCGCGGCAAGCATCGTGCGCGCATGCCCGAGCGAAGCATCGGGGTCGCCATCGGCAACCGTCAGTGATTCGATCTGCACACCCTTGGCCGCCGCGAACGCTTCGCGCAATGCGGCGACGTTGCTGGCGGCGTGCGTGTGCGGTACGCAGCGCTCGTCTCCGGGCATCGCCACGACGTGTGCCCAGTCCAGTGCGCTGCCAGCCAGCGCGCGATAGATCGGCAGCGGTGTACGCCCGCCGGCGAGGCTGAGCAGGGCATTGCCTCGTTGCTTCAGCGCAGACGCGCAGCGGTCGTGCAACTGCGCGGTCACTGCGGCGATCAGCGCGTCGCCGTCGGTGTAATCGTGTTCGATCCAGGCCATCGTCGTGTCCGATCTATTCGCGCCAACTGTGGCCGTGTCGCTCGGTCATCGCGACCGCCGCGTTCGGACCCCAGGTGCCGGCGGCATAGGGTTTGGGCGCGCTGCCGGCGTAGTTCCAGCCGTCGAGGATCGCGTCGACCCACTGCCATGCCGCTTCGGTTTCGTCCCGGCGTACGAACAGCGTGCCGTTGCCTTCGATCGCATCCAGATACAGGCGTTCGTAGGCCAGACGACGGCGTTCGTGGGCGAAACGCTCGTCCAGATCCAGATCCAGCGATACCTGCGACAGACGCAGGCCGTTGCGGTCCAGGCCCGGTGTCTTGTGCATCAGCTGCAGTTCGATGCGTTCTTCAGGTTGCAGCTTGATGATCAGCGCATTCGGCTGACTGGCGGCGCCACCGCGGGCGAAGATCGAATGCGGCACTTCGCGGAACTGCAGGTAGATTTCGGTGCAGCGGTTCGGCATGCGTTTGCCGGTGCGAAGATAGAACGGCACGCCCGACCAGCGCCAGTTGTCGATGTGCGCGCGCATCGCGACGAAGGTTTCGGTGCCGCTGGTACGGCCCGGCGTCTGTGCGGAAAGATCTTCGAGATAACCCGGCACCGCCTTGCCGCCGATCGCACCGGCGGTGTACTGCCCGGCGACGGTTTCGGCGGCGACATCGGCACGGCCGATCGGCCGAAGCGAGCGCAGTACCTTGATCTTCTCATTGCGCACCGCAGTGGGCTCGAACTGCGACGGCGGCTCCATCGCGGTCAGGCACAGCAACTGCAGCAGATGGTTCTGCAGCATGTCGCGGATCGCGCCCGAGTGGTCGTAGTAATCGCCGCGGCCTTCGACGCCGACGGTTTCGGCCACGGTGATCTGCACCTGTTCGATGTGCCGCGCGTTCCACAGCGGCTCGAACAGCGCATTGCCGAAGCGCAGGGCCAGCAGGTTCTGCACGCCTTCCTTGCCGAGGTAATGATCGACGCGGTACACGCGGTCTTCGTCGAAACTGCGGGTGACGCCGTCGTTGATCGCGACGGCTTCGGTCAGATCGTGACCGATCGGCTTTTCCAGCATCACCCGCGTGCCCGGACCGGCCAAGCCATGCCGCGCGAGCGCGGCGCAGGCCTGTTCATAGAATTTCGGCGAGGTGCTGAGGTGGTAGACGATATCGCCGCTGCGCAGGCTCTGGATGCGTTCGCCCAGCGCTTGCATCGAGGCATCGTTGTCGAGCGATGCCGGCTGGTAGTGCATCCGCGCGAGCAGTGCCTGCAGAGTTGCGTCACTGCGTTGTTCCGCCGGCACGAAGCGCGCGATGGCGTCGGCGACGGAGCTCCGGAAAGCTTCGTCGTCGAGCGCGCTGCGCGCGGTGCCGAGAATACGCATCGCCGCTGGCAACAGACCATCGCTCTGCAGGCCGTACAGAGAGGGCAGCAGCATGCGCTGGGCGAGGTCGCCAGTGGCACCGAAAATGGTCAGCAGCGAGGCGGGAGAGGATGGAGAGATGGTCACGGCCGATTCCGTCTTGAGTAACCTCCAAGCGTAATCTGGATACATGACGAAGACTCATGCATACGATTGCAGCACCGGGGTTGTGGCCATTTGCCGCGGCCGTTTCGCCGGCGCGCGATGCGTCGGCGTACGGCGGCGACACGGCTTACCAGAACGACGCATACAGCGCGACCAGAATCGCGATCACGCCGACTGCACCGGCGTTGAACGTGCCGCTGGTGGCGTAGCTCACATCGTCGGTGCGGATGCGGTTGGGGTCGGCGCTTGCGCGCAGCGTCAGCGATACGATCACCGCCAATGCCAGCGCGAGCAGGAACACCAGACCAACGCGGTCCATGAACGGCAGTTCCGGCCAGGCGAGTTTCAGCACGATCGACAGCGCGAATGAACCGACCGCAGCGGCGATCGCGCCGGCTTCGTTGGCGCGCTTCCAGAACAGGCCGAGCATGAAGATCACCACGATGCCCGGGGTGAAAAACCCGGTGTATTCCTGGATGTACTGGAAGGCCTGATCGAAGCTGCCGAGCAGGGGTTTGGCGGTGAAGATCGCCAGCACGATCGCCACCGACGCCGCGATCCGACCGACTTTGACCAGATGCACTTCGTCGTGCTGCTTGCCGCGTTTGTTGTAGAGGTCGAGGGTGAAGATGGTGGAGACCGAATTGATCTTCGACGCGACCGACGCGATGATCGCCGCGATGAGGGCCGCGAAGACTAGACCGAGCACGCCGGTGGGCAGCAGCGCCATCATTTTCGGATAGGCCTGGTCGGGTTTGTCCAAATCCTGCACCAGCATCAGCGCGGCGATGCCCGGCAGCACCACGATCACCGGCATCAGCAGTTTCAGGAATGCCGCGAACATCACGCCCTTCTGCGCTTCGGCGATATCCTTCGCCGCCAGCGCGCGCTGGATGATGTACTGGTTGAAGCCCCAGTAGCTGACATTCATGATCCACATGCCGCCGATCAACACGCTGAGGCCCGGCAGATCCTTGTAGAACGGATTGTCGGGCGTGAGGATCATCTTGAAGTGTTCCGGATGCGTGGCGAGCAGCAACTTGAAGCCGCCGAGCATGCCGGCATCGCCGCCGATGCGATCCAGCGAAATGCCGACGATCAACAATCCGCCCATCACCAGCAGCGATACCTGCACGATGTCGGTCAGCGCGACCGCCTTCAGCCCGCCGTACAGTTGATACGCCAGCGCGAAGCCGCCGAGCAGCGCCAGCGCCATGAACTGGCTCAGGCCGGTGACCTGGGTCACCGCGATCGAGCCCAACCACAGGATCGCTGTCAGATTCACGAATACGTACAGGCCCAGCCAGAACACCGCCATGATGGTGCGGATGCGCGGGCCGTAACGCTCTTCGAGGAACTGCGGCATGGTGTAGATGCCGTTGCGCAGGAACACCGGGAGAAAGAACTTGCCGACGATCAGCAGGGTCAGCGCCGCCATCCATTCGTACGAGGCGATGGCGAGCCCAAGCGCGTAACCCGAGCCCGACATGCCGATGATCTGCTCGGCCGAGATATTGGCTGCGATCAGCGATGCGCCGATCGCCCACCAGGGCAGCGACTTGCTGGCGAGGAAGTAATCCTTCGCGTCTTTCTGATGCCCTGCTTTTTCGCGGGAGACCCACTGTGCCAGCGCGAAGATGCCGACCAGATAGGCCAGCACGATCACGGTATCGATCGTCGAAAGATTCACGTTCCCTCCCGGGATGGTCGCCGTCTGCGCGGCTCGAATGGTTGGATGGTGATGTTATGCGTGCAGCGTTTCGATGCGGGGAATCTTACTTGGCATTGCACTGCAGCGTGCGGTCTGGATTGTTGCCCAGCTCGACTCGCGACACTCCGAATGCGAGCCGCCCGGCAGTTTCGATCCGCAGCGGGCGATCGATCCGGCGCATGTCCGCACCCTGCGACTGAAGGCATTTCAGAGGCACGCCGATGCGCAGCCATTCCTGCAACGGCAGCGCATTCAGATCGGTGTCGATACGAATCCGGCTTTCGCAACGATCTCCGCAGCCGATGCTCAGCCACACCGGCGCGGTGGGCGCCGCGCGCAGCTGCAGCGTCATCACCAGCAACAGGTCCTGTTTGATTTCGGGTTCGAGATTCTGGCTGTCGCGCAGACGCAGCTCGATCGCTGCCGCATTGCCGCCACGCCATTCGATCAGTCGCGCATCCTCCTGCGCGCGATGGTCGATCGAACGCAGTGCAATACGGTCATCGGCACTGGAGATGACCGAACCGACGACCGGTGTGGCGATCCCGCCGCCACCGATCAGCGACAATGTCGATCCTGTCGTTGCCGCACCGCGCGCGAGATACAGCCCGTGCGGTATCAGGCCGCCGGTGATGCCGGACTCTTCCGACAGCGCCGGCAGGTCTCCGGCGTCTGCATACCGCAGGCCAAAGCCGAACGGAAACTGCGGGTCGTAATGAAGATCGCCAACGTTGAGCGGCGTCTGTACTGCGTTTTTTGGCCACGAGAACGACAACCGTCCCTTCAGATCATGGGCGACATTGCCATCGGGTCTGCGCAGCAGTACGTCGGCGATGCCCGCGCCTTCGGAACCTGGCAGCCACGCTGCGACAAATGCATCGGAGGCGTTGATTTCGCGATTCACCCACAGCGGGCGACCGGAGAGAAACACCGACACCACCGGTATGCCGTCGGCCTTCAGCCGTTGGATCAGCGCAAGATCCGCATCGTCGCCGGGCTTGTATGCCAGTGTCTGCACGTCGCCGAGGAACTCCGCATAGGGTTCTTCGCCGAACACCACGATCGCGACATCGGGCTTCTGCGTATAGCGGCCGTTCGCCGAGAGTGCGGCGCTGCCGCCGGCAGCTTCGATCTGCGTGCGCAGGCCGGACCAGATCGAAGTGGCGCCGGGGAAATCCTCCGGCTTCAGGCCGGTGCCCTGCCAGTTCAGCGTCCAGCCGCCGGATTGATTGGCCACGCTGTCGGCGCCGTCGCCCGCGACCAGCACGTGCGACTGCGGGCGCAGCGGCAGCAGTCCGCCCTTGTTTTTCAGCAGCACCAGCGATTCGCGCACCGCCTGACGGGCTAATGCGCGATGCTCCGGATGGCCGATCAAGTCTTCCCGCTTGCCGAGCGGGCGCTGCGAAGGCAAGCCCGCATCGAACAGGCCGATCTGCAGCTTCACGCGCAGGATCCGCGCCACCGCTTCGTCCAGCCGCGCCATCGTGATCCGCCCGGCGCGAACGTCTTCCAACGTATTCTTGTAGTAGCCGCGCCAGCTTTCCGGCGTCATCAACATGTCGACGCCCGCATTGAAGGCGGCGGCGCAGTGTTCGTTGGTGCAGCCGGGTAGTTGCCCGTGTCCGTTCCAGTCGCCGACGACAAAACCGTTGAAATGCATGCGCCCGCGCAGCACATCCTCGAGCAGACCCCGATTGCCGTGCATCTTGGCGCCATTCCAGCCCGAGAACGAGGCCATCACCGCCTGTGCGCCCGACCCGATCGCCGACGGATATCCCGCGGCGTGGATATCGCGCAGTTCGGCTTCGCTGATCCGGGCATCGCCCTGGTCGCGACCTTCGGCCGTACCGCCGTCGCCGACGAAATGTTTCGCCGTGGCCATGACTTTGTCGGCCCCGAGGAAACCGCGGCGTCCGGGTTTGCCCTGGTAGCCTTCGATGATCGGCCCGGCGTAGCTGGCGACGATGCTCGGATCTTCCGAGAAGCCTTCGTAACTGCGGCCCCAGCGATCGTCGCGCGGTACTGCCAATGTCGGCGCGAAGGTCCAGTCGATTCCGGTTGCGCGCAGCTCCTTTGCGGTGGCCGCCGCGATCCTCCCGACAAGCTCGGCGTTGCGCGTCGCGCCCAGGCCGATATTGTGCGGATACAAGGTCGCGCCGATCACGTTGTTGTGACCGTGCACCGCATCGATGCCGAACAGCGCCGGGATGCCTTGTCCACCATCGCTGCGGTCGGTGGATGCGCGGTGGAAATCGTCGGCCAGTGCAAGCCATGACGCAGCGTCGGCATACTGTTTGCCGCCGGGCGCGGAGTTGCCGCCAGCGAGGATCGAGCCCAGGTGATACTGACGCATCTCGGCGGGGGTGATGCTGCCGATGTCTGCCTGCACCGTCTGCGCGACCTTCTCTTCCAGGGTCATCGCGGCGAGCAGTGCGCGGATCCGGTTTTCAATCGCCGGTTCGGTCTTCAATGGCCACTGCACCGCAGGCCAGAGTTCGGGATGAACAGCAGATCCTGTCCCGGTAGCGCTGCCGGAGGTGTTTTCTGGTGCGGGAGAGGCCGCACCGGCGGTAGCGATGGCAGTCGATATCAACAGCAACGCCGCCACGCCGAGCGGATGTAAACGAAGGCATCGCTGATGACCGTTCGGCGCTGCGCTGGAGATGGCATGGCCGGGCTTCGATTGCCTGCCATGCGTGTGCTCGTACATGTTCGCACTCCATCATCATTGTTGGTTGCCGATCAAGCCGAGAGACGCTGCGGACTGAGACCGATGCTTGTTTGCAGTATCCGTTCTAGACACAGTTGACAGCGTTGTCAATATTGGCGTCGGCACTGTGCGGCAACGCCATCGGTTACGCCACTGATTGCTTCATTCACAGCGTGATTGCTGCACCTGCAGCAATCATGGCCAGTGCGGTTGGCGATCCGGTGGAACGCCATGTCTGGCCCGGTCGAAAGGTCTGTCGCGTGGCTCGGGACCGGGCGCCTGAAGCAGGAACAATCCCGGCCGGTGTGCTGTCACGACACCGGCTGCGGCGCGGCGCAGTAGCTCCGGATATAGGCCTCGTGGGACGGCAGCTTTGCGACCGTGCTCTGGATTCCCGAACGGATCCCATCGAGGAATTGCGACAATTCCGCGTCGCCCATCAGATCGGCCACAGGATGGTGCTGCTGCGGCAATATTCCCTGACCCAGCATGACCTGGATCCAGGAATTTTCCGCGAACAATTCGTTGGGTACCCGAAACACGCGCCCGGTTTCGCGGAACAGCTCGATGCGGTGGCGCAAAGAAGCGGGAATCTCCATCTCGCGACAGGTCTTCCAGAATGGCGTGTCCTGCCTGGACGTCACGTGGTAGTGCAGAACGATGAAATCGCGGATGTGCTCGATCTCCGCACTGGTCTGCCGGTTGTATTCCTCGATATCGGATGGACTGATGCCGTTCGCCGGAAACATCTGCA
>JANLSB010000393.1:0-5204 GCA_031362125.1 Lysobacterales bacterium
GGGGGGCGCATCTGCTGCCAATGTCGTTGCCACGGTTTACTGGAGTCAGGTTTCCACACTGGTCACCCCCTCAACATGGCAACTCATCGGTAGTGTGACGCTCCCCCTGGTTCCCGTCGGTGACGTGCTGACAGTTTCTCCCGCACTGGTCTGGCCGGATGCAGCGATACCCGGTACGGGGCACTACTGCTTCGTCACCACATTGCAGCACCCAAATGACCCGACCCCCCCGATTCCCGGTCCACTAGACTGGACCACGTTTCAAGACATGATCCGCGCTTACAACAACGTTACGTGGCGCAACTTCAACGTGGTGAACGTCCTTCCAGACACGCCGGACGCGATCCCCTCATTTGCGTTCAATCTGGCTGGTGCGGAAGATCGCGCACTGCCGTTCGTATTCGAGGTCGAGCGAAAATTGCCTACGGACGCGGTGTTGGAACTCGAAGGACCCATGTGGTTGCTTTTGCGCCTCAAAGGCGATAATCCGTGGAAACTCGTCCAATGCAAGGAAAGAAGGAACGCCCGATTGATCCTTCCCGCGCTTCCTAGAATCCTGATGCAGGAAGTGCGAGTTCCACGAGGGGGGCTTCTGCCTTGCGTGTTTAAAATCCACCCGCGCAAAGGGAAGGTGGAATACGGGCACGGTATCGCAATCCGACAGCTGTACAAGGGCGAAGAGGTCGGGCGGATTAACTGGCAGTTCGCTCCAGAGGCATGTTTGTGCGCTGAGATGAAGAAATAAATGGCAACTACGGGGCCACGGGGTCAGGTCTCTTGTCTGGCCTAGCCATGTTAGAGAGGGGTGTCGCGAAAGCGCGGCGCCCCTCTGCTTAAGTTTAGAACTCCAGAAATATGGTGCTGAGCATGCTGATCGGCTCAGGTTGAGTTTCGGGGGGTGATGCAAGTGGGACTGACTCCATTTCACCGCATCCTGCGCGTGGCGCGGACCATCGCTGATCTTGCTGGCCGCGCGGAAATTCTTTGACCGCATGTGGCCGAGGCCATCGGTGCGGGGAGCGGGCGGTGACTGCGCGGGTGGCGTGGTGAACGCACACTACCCCCATGCGCGCGTCGTATCATCGACTGCGGCACGACACGGGAGATTCCGATGACTTCAGCACACGGCGGCTGTCTCTGCGGCGATGTCCGCTTCACCGTGGACTGGCCCAGCAAGTGGGTGGCGCACTGTCACTGCACGATGTGTCAGCGCGCGCACGGCGCGGCGTTCGTGACCTGGTTCGGGATGGCGAACGATCGCGCCCGGATCGACGATACCGCCGGTTCGCTGCGCTGGTACGTGTCATCGCCGGGCGCCGAACGCGGCTTCTGCGCGCGCTGCGGCAGCTCGCTGTTCTTCCGCTCGGAGCGCTGGCCCGGCGAGCTTCACATCGCGCTGGCGAATCTGGACGGCGACGCCGACCGTACGCCGATGGCGCATGTGTTCTGGGACACGCATGTGGACTGGGCGACAATCGACCCGGACGATGGTCTACCGCGAAAGACCGCACCCGAGTCCAGTTGAACGACGACCGGCGCATGGCCGGTCGTCGGGAACAAAATCAAGTGTTCAAGGCAGCCTCAGTTATTGACTTTGACACCATCGCGCTGCACTTGCTCGCGAAGACGGCGACGCTCGCCGACGCTGATGCACTTGTTCTGCGGACGATTGGACCCGATCGGCTTGATGCGTTCGCAGATCAGACGGCTGTCTTCGGCGCGGGCCACAAGCGCCTTGACCCCTTCCAGCGCATTGGCCAAAGCGATCTTGCCGTCGGGGTTGAGCTCGTCGATCGCGTTCTTGCCATCGATCAATGCAGTGACTTCATCCTGCTTGGCGAAAATCGCCTTGCGCTCGATGTCGGAGAAGTGGGCATAGTTGCCTGATTTGCGCTCGATGGCCTGGCGAAGTTCGGCCTGCGCGGCGCGGATCTGGGCCGGGGTCGAATCGATGGCAATCACATCTTCGGCAATGGCGGAAAAAGACAACAGCGCGGAGGCGGCGAGCGCCAGCGAAAACAGAAATCGCATAGGGACATTCGACAAGTGGGAGCGGGCCCTTATTGAATCATAAATCGCGCACGCTCCGGCCATGACCTTCGTCATGGTCGGAGCCCGGCCTTGGACCATGTGACAGCGTCATGGCGCTGTCACATGGTTATTGGCACTCTCACATGCAGTGGCGGTCAGGCCGCCGCTGCCGGCCTCTGGTCGAACTGCTCTTCCTCGGTCGACCCTTTCAAAGCAACGGTCGAGGATTTTCCACCCTGAATGGTCTGGGTGACGCTGTCGAAGTAGCCGGTGCCGACTTCGCGCTGGTGCTTGACTGCGGTGAACCCGCGATCGGCCGCAGCGAATTCAGCTTCCTGAAGCTCGACGAAGGCGCTCATCTGCCGGCGGGCGTAGCCGTAGGCGAGGTTGAACATCGAATAGTTCAGGGCGTGGAAGCCGGCCAGAGTGATGAACTGGAACTTGTAGCCGTAGCCGGCGATTTCCTTCTGGAACTTCGCGATGGTGGCGTCGTCCAGGTTCTTCTTCCAGTTGAAACTCGGCGAGCAGTTGTAGGCCAGCAGCTTGCCCGGGTATTTGGCGTGGATGGCCTCGGCGAACTTGCGGGCGAACTCCAGATCCGGCTTGCCGGTTTCGCACCACACCAGATCGGCGTACGGGGCGTAAGCCAGACCACGGCTGATCGCCTGGTCCAGGCCGTTGTTGGTCTTGTAGAAGCCTTCGATGGTGCGCTCGCCGTTGCAGAACGGGCGATCGTTGTCGTCGACATCGCTGGTCAGCAGATCGGCGGCTTCGGCGTCGGTGCGGGCGACGATCAGCGTCGGCACGCCCATCACGTCGGCGGCGAGACGCGCGGCGACCAGTTTTTCGACCGCTTCACGGGTCGGCACCAGCACCTTGCCGCCCATGTGCCCGCACTTCTTGACGCTGGCGAGCTGGTCTTCGAAATGCACGCCGGACGCGCCGGCCTCGATCATCGCCTTCATCAACTCGAACGCATTGAGCACGCCGCCGAAGCCGGCTTCGGCATCGGCCACGATCGGCTGCAGGAAATCGATGTCACCCACACCTTCAGCACACTGGATCTGATCCGCACGCAGCAGGGTGTTGTTGATGCGCTTCACCACCTGCGGCACCGAGTTCGCGGGATACAGCGACTGGTCGGGATACATTTCGCCGGCGATGTTGGCGTCGGCCGCCACCTGCCAGCCGCTGAGATAGATCGCCTTCAAACCGGCCTTCACCTGCTGCATCGCCTGGTTGCCGGTCATCGCGCCGAGCGCGTTGACAAAGTCTTCGGTCTGCAGCGACTTCCACAACTTTTCCGAACCGATCTTGGCGATCGAATGCTCCACCGGGACGGTGCCGCGCAGACGCACGACTTCCTCGGCGGAGTACGGGCGGATGATCCCTGCCCAGCGCGGGTTGTTGTTCCAGTCCAGCTTCAGTTGTTCGGCGGTCGGCAGCGTGGTTTTCATGGCAATGATCCTGTGAATGCTATTGATCTTGTAGGAGCGACGGAAGTCGCGATGCTGTTGATCTTGCTGTTTTGTAGGAGCGACGGAAGTCGCGATAGCTTTTGCTTTTGATCTTGTAAGAGCGATGGCTTTCAATAGCCGAACGGCTGGTCGAGTCGCGACCGGGAATCGAATCGCTCCGTCGTCGCGACTTCCGTCGCTCCCACAACAGCGATGCTTTGCGGGAGGGCGTCAGCCCCGAAGCTGCTCATAGGCCGGCAACGTAAGGAAGGCTTCCAGCGTCGAGCGCTGGGTCAACGCCGACAGCAGTTGGATCGCGTCGTCGACGCACTCGGCGCCGGCCAGCCCACGATCCGCCGCCAGCTTCGAAGGCAGACCGATCAACGCGCGCTCCAGCAGCGCGAAATCCACGGGCGTGCCGTCTTCCAGCTGCAGCGGTTCGCGGCCGTCCGAAGCGAAATGCAGCCATTGCCACAGCTGCGCACGCGAGATTTCGGCGGTGGCGGCGTCTTCCATCATCCCGTGGATCGGCACGCAGCCGTTGCCGGCAAGCCATGCGGCGAGGTAACGCACGCAGACTTCGACATTGCCGAAGAAACCGGCCTGGGTGATCGTGCCCAGCGACGGCCGCAGCAGATCGACGGCAGTGACGTTCACATCGTCGCGACTCACGTGCTGCTGATGCGGGCTGGGCATGTGCGCATCGAAAATCCCGCGCGCCAGTCCGATCAAGCCCGGATGCGCAACCCAGGTGCCGTCGTGGCCAGCGGTGGCTTCGCGCAGCTTGTCGGCTTCCACGCGCGCCAGTGCTGCGGCGTTGGCTTCGGCGTTGCGCGGGTTGGGAATCTGCGCGGCCATCCCGCCCATCGCATGCGCGCCACGCTTGTGGCAGGTCTTGATCAGCAGTTCCGAATACGCCTTGAGGAACGGCTGGGTCATCGTCACCTGACTGCGCTCCGGCAGCACGCGGTCGCGGTGCGCGCGCAGCGTTTTGATATAGGAAAAAATATAGTCCCAGCGGCCGCAGTTCAGGCCGACGATCCGGCTGCGCAGCGCATGCAGGATCTCATCCATCTCGAACGCCGCAGGCAGCGTCTCGATCAGCACGGTCACCTTCATCTGCCCCAGCGGCAGGCCGAGTTCGGTTTCGATCGCGTCCAGCACCGCGTTCCACAGCGCCGCCTCTTCCATGCACTGCAGCTTCGGCAGATAGAAGTACGGGCCGCGGTCTTCGCCCGACATCAGCGCAGCGTTGTGATACGCGAACAGCGCGAGGTCGAACAGACTGGCGCTCATCCGTGCGCCGTCGATGCGCACGTGCTTTTCATCCAGATGCCAGCCGCGTGGGCGCACCAGCAGCACCGCCTGTTCGTCGAAGGGCTTGAGCCGGTACTGCTTCTCGGCGCTGCCCCAGACCAGCGAGCCGGCCACCGCATCGCGCAGCGCGCGCTGACCCTGGATCAGATTCGCCCAGGTCGGCGAGGTGGAATCCTCGAAGTCGGCCATGTAGCAGTTGGCACCCGAGTTCAGGGCGTTGATGACCATCTTCGGATCGACCGGGCCGGTGATCTCGACCCGGCGGTCCAGCAGCGCGGTCGGGATCGGCGCGACCTGCCAGTCGCCTTCGCGGATCTCGCGGGTATCGGCGCGGAAGTCGGGGAGCTCGCCGGCATCGAACCGGGCCTGACGGGTCTGGCGGGCGGCGAGGCGCTGCTG
>JANLSB010000448.1:0-5360 GCA_031362125.1 Lysobacterales bacterium
AGTCCGACAGGCTGCTAGGCGATTTGCTCTATAGCCTGCCGCTGGCGCCAGGGCAGAAAAAGCAGATCGCGATCGTCGACTGGGAACGAAGGGATATCGCGTCGCGCGCGGAATCAACTGTCCTCAGCGAGCAGCTCGACAACCTCATCGCGCGGGATCGCGACGTAAGCGACGTCGTCAAGACAACACTTCACGAACATTCCCACGGCGAATCCGATTCGCTTACAGTGGGAAGCGCCCATGGCTCGGGTGTCGCCGGCGGCGGCGGCCAGGGTGGGGCCAGTTTCGGAGGCCTCGCCTCGACCGCCATGTCCGGCGGCTACTCCGAGTCCCAGGCCACCCAGGATTCCCTGCGTGACCTGACCGCTAGCGCCGTCCAGCGAATCCATGACCAGACCATGCAGGCGGCCTCGTCGGTTCGCAACTTGCGCACGAGCGTGATCCAGACCGTTGGTCAGGGCGAACGGGTCTCGGTCACCACCGAGGTCGTTGCCAATCACAATCATTGCCATGCGATGACAGTCGAATACTTCGAAGTCCTCCGCCACTTTCGCGTCAGCACCGAACTGGCAGACGTAAAGGAGTGCCTCTATATACCGCTCCCCATGTCGGCGTTCGAGGAGAAGAAAGTCCAGCGCTGGCGCGATCTACTGGCCAGCTATCTGCGCAAGCCAACACTGCTGCCCGCTTTCGACGCCAACGATCGCGTGATCTCCGAGTGGGTCGATGCAGACTTTCCTCCCAAGCGGTTCGCGGACGAGCAGATCACTTTCCTCGAGGGATCCCTCGCCTTGGTAGTCAGGGCCCCCAACCAGGCCGATGCCGTGGGCGCCGCGACGGATGCCGTCGTCAGCGCCGCTGAATCGGTACTGCCTGAAGTCGCTGCCAAGTTGATGGAGGGCCTGTACGAAGCACTCAAGCCAAGCTCGAGCAATCCGCAACCTACCGATAGCCAGATGACCTTTCGGGTACGCGGCTCCAGCGGGGTCAACCAGGCGCTTGCCATGGAGTTCGCATTGATTGACCAGTTCGCGGTTGGTCGTCCGCTGCAGGTCAGCATGCGTTTGTCGGGAAGGCTCAATCCGCCGCTGACGCGGGCGCAAATCGAGACCGTCGTGATCTCCTGGCCACAGGAGTTGACCGATGCGTTCCCGCCCGGAAGCAAGTTCCTGATTCGCTCTGCCACCATGCGCTACCGGACCGCACACATGCATCACGTGCTGTTCAGCAACTCCAATCTCAATGCTGGTCTCTCCTCCAACATGGTCATGATTCCAACGCCGTTGGACCACGAAGAGATGCGCGACCCACAAAAGGAAGATCGGACTGCGCAGTTGCGCCTGATCCAGCACCTCAATCAACACATCGAGTACTACCACAAGGCGATCTGGTGGGGCATGGACCCAGATCGTCGCTTCATGTTGCTTGATGGCTATTTGGCACCGACGTTACCCGGCGATCCGAAGCGCAGCTTGGCTGCGGTAGTCGACAACCGATTGATTGGTTTCGCTGGCAACTCGATGGTCATGCCGGTTGGCCACGGTATCCGCATGGATCCGACCTATTCGATCGATCCCGCCTCACCGCGTCGATTGAAAGACCTGTACCCGGTAACTCTCATGCCGCCGACCCGGATAAGCCTCCCGACCAAGGGCGTCTTCGCCGAAGCAGTCATGGGTGACTGCAATAGTTGCGAGTCCAAGGACGAGACTTTGTTCTGGCGCTGGAACGAAGTACCTACCGGCGACGAGCCGACGGCGATCATGCCGCCGGGGGCGGATTCCCGGCGCTCCGATGACACCCGAACGCTGGTTCCGACGGCGTTCCCAGCGCCGATGGTTTCAATACAGACCGCGCCAGCCCTGCCCGAGCCGACCGCACTAGATTCGGCATTGAAAGTGATCGGCGCCGCCAACCTTTTCAAGGACATCACCGGGCTGGACCAAAACCAGAAGAACGCGCTCGCTGCGCTACAGACGAATGCCGAGTCGGCCAAGTACTTTGCCGGGGAAGCCTCAAAGCTGGCGCAACAACAACAGATGAAGGACGGGGGCATCGACAAGTCCCTGCAGAGCATCAAGCAAGCACAAGCGGCCGGATTGATCGACCCGAAGCAGGCCAGCGACCTCGCGATCGGCGCCCTCCAGGGATTGACGGGGAAAAGTGAAGGAAAGCCTGCATCAGCCACGGCATCGCCGGTGAAGGAGTTCATAGATTCGGCTGCGCAGAGTGCTCAGTCGAAACTTAAGGTGGAGTCAGGCGGAGAGAAAATTGAAGTCGAGAAGTCCGGTAGCACGACGAGTTCGTCCCTGGCGGCTCCGGTGAGCCAGAGCTACGTTTACGAAGTCAGCCCGCAGACCGCAATCCAGGTCTTGCGCCAGTTGTCTGACTTCCGAAGCAAAATTCCAGTGCCGTCGGACGGCGTGGGCATCGTCGGAAATGACGAGGTTACCAAGGTGCTGATCTCCGACTTCGAAGTCGACAAGGATAACGTCATCGATGCCGACAGGATTCGTGTGCTCGACATGGTCGGCGACCTGCTGAACTCCGATCCCCAGGCAGCGGCGTACTTGGTCGGCCGCGCCAGTCAGACCGGCCTAGAAAGCAAGAACTTGCCGCTGTCCGAGCGACGAGCGCTCGCCGCCTTCAACTGGCTGATCGGCCCCAAGGGCGTGGACCCGGCCAAATTGTCTTGGGTGGGCGTGGGTGCGTTGGATCCGATCGTGGACCGCAGAGGCCTCGAAGAGCCCTTGAACCGAAGCGTCGAGATCGTCTACTCGGTGCCCCTGGCCGTTCCGGTCAAGACCACTCCGCCGGTAGCAAACCCTGGGGGCGGAACCAAGTGGGAAATTGCATTCGACCTGAGCTGGGGTATGTCCCTGAAAAAGGGCATTGCGATCGGTATCAGCGCCTTCGAACTGACCAACGTAACGGACCCCGCAAATCCCGTGAAACGATCTGGTGTATTCATCGGGGGCGGCATGGGTGTCGGCCTCCTCGACAAGCTCCTGCCCAAGAACCTGAAAGACCTCGACAAACTGGGCATGATCCCTGCAGCTAGCTTTGCTCCCCCCGCATCGTTCGAGACTCCGACCAAGATCACATTCGACGACTTCCACTGGTGCCTGTGTCGGATGACCGAGGCGTCGGCCCACCTCTTCCTTGGCGGATCCATCTCGATTCTGTCATTCGTGTTCGTACCGACGACCCCATCGCGCATGAATGTTGGCGGCGGACAGGGCGGACCGGTCGGACTGAACGCGAGCACCCTGATCGGTACGATGCGGCTGTTTGATCCGTGAGCAAACGAAAGTCCAGATACCGCCGAACGACCTGACTCGTCACTTTGCGCCTGCTTCCAGGCAGGCGCATAGTCGATCGCATTGACTCCTATGTTCGACTCCGACAAAGCCTTCGTTGGCTCCGTTCCCAAGCTCTACGACAGCTTGCTGGCGAAGGTCAGACCTACGTGGCTTTATCGCGGGCGCGCACAATTGACGGCATAACTCTGGAGCGGCCAATTTCCATGCGCGACCTACGGACGGATCCAGCGGTAGTGGCCTTCTATCAACAATTGGAAAACAGGGACACCCACAATTAAGGACTTCCCTACAACACAGCACGATGTTTTCCGACAGTCGCCATCGATTGGATATCGCATCCTGGCGGACTTGCGCGCTGGCAAACCCGAGTGTCCAGCGAGCGATCCCGCGCACGCATCATCCCGACTTCGCCATCTCCTGCTCGAACGAGATCACGATGAACTCCGCCGGATGCACGACTGCAACGCTCACGGACACCCGCATGATTCCATTGAGCAGGTCTTCAGACGTCATGGTGCTGCCGAGGCCGACACTGACCTGGAATGCGTCCGATGGCTTCGCGCCCTGCAGCCCGCCCTGCTTCCACACATCGGTCAGGAAGCTGCTGATCATGCTCTTGACCGCCGCCCAGGTATTGGCATTGTTCGGCGCGAAGACATAGGCCCGCGCCGCGAGTTTCACCGACTGCTCCAGGAACGTCATGGTCCTGCGCACGGATATGTAACGCCAATCCTGACTGTTGCCGTCGAGGGTGCGCGCCCCCCAGACCAGGATGCCCTGCCCGTTGAAGAAGCGAATCGCGTTGATCGATTTGCCGGACACCGCGTCGACGTTGAGATTCGCCTGCTGGCTGTCGGTCAGGTTGATCGGCAGACTGGCGGCGCCGACGATGCCGGTGTTCGCCGGCGCGTTCCAGACCCCTCTCATATTGTCGTTGACCGTGTAGACCCCCGCCATGCCACCGCTGGGCGGCAGCATGTTGGCGACGTTCTGGATCTGTTCGATGATCAGGCCATAGGTCTTGCTCGCACTGAGCAACGCACCATGCAATTGCGAATGGGTCATCGCACCCGTGGCCGGCGGACTCTGGATGAGGCCCAGGATTTTCCGCGCGACCGGGTTCGGACTCGACGGGGAATCCAGCAACGACGCGAGCGGCTTGGTGTCGCCTCCGAACAGATTGGTGAAATCCAGCTCGCCTGACTGGACGATGGTGGTACCGATGAACGGATAGTAGGCCACACCGTATTTCAGGCCACCGGTTCCGGTGTTGTCGCGGAAGGTTTCGATGTCCTGCGTGTACTGGATCGGGTCCGGCTGGTTGACGTTGATCACATCGAACAGGCACACCGTCGTCTGCAGTTCCTCGGCCTGAAGCAGCATGCTCTGCATCAGCGTGCCATTGTCCGCCACGGACAGTAGCGTGGCTTCCGGGCAGAGGTACATCGTGGGTTCCATTTCGCGCTTGAGTTGCGCCAACCCGCCCAGCAAGTCCGCCAGCTTGACATTGGGGTTCACCAGCAGCGCAGTCGCGCTGTCCAGAGGCTTTCCGCTCGCCGCAGCGTATTTCCCGACGGAAACGACCCAGGCGCCCACCCCGCCATTGAGGAAGAACAGGCGGATGCTGTTGTACAGATAGTAGATCGTATTCGGATCGGGAAGAACGGAATAGAACGCGCCGTCGATCCCGAGATACGCGCCGATCTCGGGTTCCTTGTCCTGCGGCACCAGGTAGTACTGCGGCGCAAATTGCCGCGCGGCATCTGCCGGCGCCGGCGGGCTTTGCAGCATGAAGTACGCCTGGAAATCCGAGAACGATGTGATCTTTACCGGTTTGTTGAAGAAAGACTCGCCTTCATAGTCGGCGCGTGGCGTGTAGCCGATGAAGGCCGGCACGGCCGTCGCGATCGGAACGACCGCATTCGGAAAGGCGTTGACCTCGTTGATGTACACGCCTGGGGTCGAAAAACTGGCCACGATAGGTGCCTCGCTTGATTCGGGTGAAGGGTATCAGGCACGTCGTGCCGATGTTGATCG
>JANLSB010000548.1:0-1712 GCA_031362125.1 Lysobacterales bacterium
CTCGGAGGCAGTGAGCGAGCAAGCCGGCCGCGTCGACGCGCGCGCACAGGACGACCGCACGTCGCTGGAGCAGATGGCCGTCAACCTGCAGCGCGCGACCAAGCAGCTGATGCAGGTGGCCCAGCTCTCCGACGATTCGAGCAAGGTCGCCGAGCGCGCCACGTCGGCCACCGACGGCGCGCTGCGCGCGGTGTCGGCCACGGTGCGCGGCATGGATGACTTGCGCGACTCGATCTCGGAGACGGAAAAGCGCTTCAAGCGCCTGGGCGAACGTTCGCAGGAAATCTCTTCGGCGGTGAGCCTGATCAACACCATCTCGGAACGCACGCACATGCTGGCCATGAACGCGTCGATGCAGGCCGCCACGGCCGGCGAAGCGGGCCGCGGTTTCGCGGTGGTGGCCGAGGAAGTGCAGCGCCTGTCGGAGAGCTCGCGCGCGGCAACGACGACGATCAGCCAGCTGGTGCAGAACATCCAGTTGGAAACCAACGAAACGCTGTACACGATGAACCGATTGATCAGCCAGGTGGTGTCGCAGTCCGAACAGGCGCAGCGCGCCGGCGAGCAGATGACGTTGACGCAGTCAACGACTGCGCAACTGGTGCAGCTGGTGCAGCAGATTGCGCAGTTCTCGGAACAACAGTCGCTGCTGGCGCGCGAACTCCAGCTCTCGGTGGCCAAGTTGAACAAGGGCTCCGAGCAGACGGTGTCGGCCATTTCCGAACAGTCGCGCTCGACGGTGACGCTGGTGGATTTCTCGCGCCGCCTGGCCGAGTCCGTGGCCCAGTTCAAGCTGCCGCAGACCGCCTGATCGGTCCACCATGCGTCTCGAAGACCTCCTGGCGGTCCTGCGCGAGGAATTTGCGCAGGCCGCCGGCGACATTGACGCCGCGCTCGGCGCCTGGATGGGCGACGAGCCCACCAATGCGCTCGTGCATTGCGAGCCGATCTTCGCCACCTTCAGCAAGCTGGCCGAGGTTTCGCGCATGGTCGAACTCGAAGGCCACGCGCAAGCGATCGAGCAGGTGCGCGATGCGGCGCAACTGATCGCGCTGTCCGACGAGCAAAGCATGGCCGAGGGCCTCGGATGGCTGGCGATGTGGCGCGAGCCGCTGGCCGCCTGCTTCGACCAGCCGGGCGATGCGCAGGCGGCCCAGGCGGCCGTCGATCATCTTGCGCTCGGCCCCGTGCCGCCCTCGGCAGAGGCCGCGGCGGCGCTGTGCGCGCTGCTCTCCACGCCGCCCGAGTTGCCGGTCGATCCCGAGTACCAGGCCACCGCATTCGCCGCGCCCGAAGACGACGACGTATCGATCGCGATGCCCGACGATGTCGACGCCGGCCTGTGCGAAACCTTCCTTGCAGAAGCGCCGGACCAATTGGCGGTGCTCGGCGACACGATTCGCGAGCTGGCGCGCGGCGCCGTCGATCGCGCGCGCCTCGTCGAGGCGCAGCGCATCGCCCACACCTTCAAGGGCAGCGGCAACATCATCGGCATCCGCGGTGTCGGCCAGATGGCGCACCGCATGGAAGACCTGCTCGAGTTCGCGGTGCACGAAGACGGCGTGTTGCCGCAGCCGATGGCGCGCGATCTCGAACGTGCCGCGGCCACGCTCGACCAGATGGTCTTTGCGTTGCGCGGTGACGAAGAGCCACCGACCGATGCGCTCGAGCAGTTGACCGCGATGATCGACTGGGGCCGTGCCATCGACGAC
>JANLSB010000588.1:0-2693 GCA_031362125.1 Lysobacterales bacterium
CAGCAGATAAATGCCGCGGCTGCGTCGGGGCGCGGTGGGCGGTTGTGGAGTGCTCATGCCTGCAGTGTAACGGCAGCGCCACATCCGGCGTAACGTGCCACGGATCACACCACGCCCTGCCGGCGATGAGGCCCGGCTGACCTCCTGGCGGCCGGACGCTTGCGCCTGCTGCGCGGGGGTGCTGCAATCGTCGTGTCGCGCCCCCCGCCAGCCGTTCCGCAGGTATCAGCATGAATCGTCCGCTCCGCATCGCCCTGATCGCCTCCGCCCTCGCATTGGGCGCCGCCCCTGCGGTCTTCGCGGGCGAGGTCTATCAATGGAAGGACGCCAACGGCGTGACCCATTACTCGCAGACGCCCCCGCCGCAGGGCAAATTCCAGGCCCGGTCGATCTATCAGCGCCAACCCGCCGCGCCCGGCCAGACGGTCGCTGCCGCGCCGACAGAATCCCCCCAGTGCACCACCGCCCGCAAGAACATCGAACTGCTTATGAGCGGCGCCAAGCTGCAAATGGACAGCGATGGCGACGGCAAGCCCGATCGCGACCTCACCGACAGCGATCGCGACAAACAGCTGCAGATCGCGCAGACCGTATCCCGGGTGAATTGCGCCCCTGGTACCGCCAAAGCGCCGTAAATACTCTCCCGCGACGCTGCCAAACGACCGCCTATCCCCCGCACGGAACCATTGACCGCGAACATCGGGCAAAATGCGGGGTTGACCCCCCTCCTGCCCGAGTTCCGTCCATGCGTCTGTCGCAGTTCCACCTCCGCACCGAAAAGGAAACGCCCGCCGACGCCGAGATCGTCAGCCACCAGCTGATGCTCCGCGCGGGCATGCTGCGCAAACTCGCGGCCGGCATCTACACCTGGAGCCCCCTGGGCCTGCGCGTGCTGCGCAAGGTCGAGGGCGTGGTCCGCGCCGAGATGAACGCCGCTGGCGCGCTGGAACTGCAGATGCCGTCGATCCAGCCGAAGGAGCTGTGGGAGGAAACCGGGCGCTGGCAGAAGTTCGGCGGCCAGCTGCTGAAGATCCGCGACCGCAAGGATGCCGATTACTGCTACGGCCCGACGCATGAAGAAGTCATCACCGATTTCGCGCGCCAGGAGCTGGCCAGCTACAAACAGCTGCCGGTGAATTTCTATCAGATCCAGACCAAGTTCCGCGACGAGATCCGCCCGCGCTTCGGGGTGATGCGCGCGCGCGAGTTCCTGATGAAGGACGCGTATTCGTTCCACATCAGCGACGAGGATCTGTCTCGCGAATACCAGAACATGTATGACACATATGCGCGGATCTTCACCCGTCTCGGGCTGAAGTTCCGCGCGGTGTTCGCCGACACCGGCGCGATCGGCGGCAGCGCCTCGCACGAATTCCACGTGCTGGCCGATTCCGGCGAAGACGCGATCGCCTATGCCGTTGGCGAGCATGGTTCCGACGGCTCCGAATACGCCGCGAACGTCGAACTGGCCGAAGCGGTATCGCCGGGCGAGCGTGAGGCGGCAGCCGAAACGATGCGCAAGGTCGAGACGCCGACCCAGAAGACCTGCGACGAAGTTGCTGCACTGCTGGGCATCCCGCTGGCGCATACCGCGAAGTCGGTGGCGATCATGACCGAAGGCGCGGACAAGGCGCCGCAGTTCGTGCTCGCACTCGTGCGCGGCGACCATATCGTCAACGAGATCAAACTCTCGAAGTTGCCCGGGCTTGCGGAATATCGGCTCGCCACCGAAGCGGAAATTCTCGAACACCTCGGCAGTGAACCGGGTTTCCTGGGCCCGGTGAAACCGTCGAAAAACATCCGCGTGATCGCCGACCGCAGCGTCGCGGCGATGCGCGATTTCGTGGTCGGCGCGAACGAAGCGGGTTATCACCTTGCGGGAGTGAATTGGGGCCGCGATCTGCCGGAGCCGGAGATCGTCGCCGACATCCGCAACGTCGTCGACGGCGACGCCTCGCCCGACGGCAACGGTACGCTACGCATCGCGCGCGGCATCGAAGTCGGCCATGTCTTCCAGCTGGGCCGCAAATACGCCGAAGCGATGAGGTGCACTGTGCTTGACGAGACCGGCAAGGCCGCCACGCCGACGATGGGCTGCTACGGCATCGGCGTGAGCCGCATCGTCGCCGCGGCGATCGAACAGAACCACGACGCTGCCGGGATTATCTGGCCCGAGGCGATGGCGCCATGGCAGGTGGCGGTGTGCATCATCAATCCGAAGAACGATGCGAATGTGGTCGCCGCGGCGCAAGCGCTGTACGAAGAGCTGAACGCCGCCGGCGTGGAAGCGGTACTCGACGACCGCGGCCTGCGCCCGGGCCCGATGTTCGCGGATATCGAACTGATCGGTATTCCGCACCGTGTGGTGGTGTCGGAGCGAGGCCTCACTGCGGGTACCTTTGAATATCGCGCACGCCGCGCCGGAGAAGCGGAATCGTTGGATCACGACACATTGATGCAGCGATTGATCGCCTGCGTATATTGAAAATCATGAAGGTGCAAGAAAAAAAGCCGCGAATATCCTGTCCATTCGACGCATCGCTCTGGTTTTGAGCGATTTATTCATTCGTGAGCTTGCGGATTCGACTATTATCCCGCGATCCGCGACGTTGCGCGGATGATCCCATCCTCTAACGGAGCACACATGGCAATCGATCTGAAAGGTCTTTCCTCAAAGGAACTGAAGGGCTTGG
>JANLSB010000642.1:0-2640 GCA_031362125.1 Lysobacterales bacterium
CGGCCACTTCCACACCGTCCAGCCCGGCCGCCAGCGTGCGCGCGTCGCCGCCCTGCGCGAGCTTGATCTTCAGCCGCACCTCGTTCTGGGAGTCTGCGAAGCGCAGCGCGTCCTCGTAGCTGATCTCGCCGGCCTGGTAAAGCTCGAACAGGGCCTGGTCGAAGGTCTTCATACCGAGATTGGTCGATTCCTTCATCACTTCCTTGAGTTTGTGGATTTCGCCATCTCGAATGTAGTCCTGCACCAGCGGGGTGCCCAGCATGATTTCCATGGCGACCTTGCGGCCTTTGCCGTCCGGCGTCGGAATGAGCTGCTGCGCAACCACGCCCTTGATGTTGAGCGAAAGATCCATCAGCAGCTGGCTGCGACGGTCTTCCGGGAAGAAGTTGATGATGCGGTCCATCGCCTGATTGGCGTTGTTCGCGTGCAGGGTGCACAGCACCAGATGCCCGGTTTCGGCGAAGGCGATAGCGTGGTCCATGCCCTCGCGGGTGCGCACCTCGCCGATCATGATCACGTCCGGCGCCTGCCGCAGCGTATTCTTCAGCGCGTTTTCCCAGCTGTCGGTGTCGATGCCGACCTCGCGCTGGGTCACGATACAGCCCTCGTGCTTGTGGACGAATTCGATCGGATCCTCGATGGTGATGATGTGGCCGCTGGAGTTCTGGTTGCGATAGCCGATCATCGCCGCCAGCGAGGTCGATTTGCCGGTGCCGGTGGCGCCGACGAAGATGATGATGCCGCGCTTGGTCATCGCCAGAGTCTTGATGATCGGCGGCAGCGCGAGCTCTTCGATGGTCGGGATCTTCGATTCGATCCGGCGCAGCACCATGCCGACCTGGTTGCGCTGGTAGAAGCAGCTGACGCGGAAGCGGCCGACGCCGGACACACCGATCGCGAAGTTGCACTCATGGGTTTTTTCGAACTCTTCGCGCTGCGAGGGCGTCATCACGTTCAGCACAAGATCGCGCGACTGCTGCGGAGTCAGCGCATTCTGGGTGATCGGCGTGATCTTGCCGTGGACCTTCATCGCCGGCGGCATGCCTGCGGTGATGAACAGATCCGACGCCTTCTGATGCGCCATCAGCTTGAGGAAAGAGGTGAAATCGATGGTGCTCATGGGAAGCTCCGGATGTTTGTGCTTGTCATTCCTCGCGCAGCGAGGAACCTGCTTTCATCGGCAAGAGAGAACAGCGGATTCATCGCTGCGCTCGGAATGACATGAATATTTATTCGAACAGCCGCTTGTCCTTGGCGTAGCCCTTCGCCTGCTGGCGGGTGATCAGGCTGCGTTTGACCAGGTCCTGCAGATGTTGGTCGAGGGTCATCATGCCGTAGCTCTGGCCGGTCTGGATCGATGAATACATCTGCGCGACCTTGTCCTCGCGGATCAGGTTGCGGATGGCAGGGGTGCCGACCATGATCTCCCACGCTGCCGTGCGTCCACCGCCGACTTTCTTCAGCAGCGCCTGCGAAATGACAGCCCGCAGGCTTTCCGACAACATCGAGCGCACCATCGGCTTTTCGCCGGCGGGGAACACGTCGATGATGCGGTCGATGGTCTTCGCCGCCGAGCTGGTGTGCAGGGTGCCGAACACCAGGTGCCCGGTTTCCGCAGCGGTCAACGCCAAACGGATGGTTTCGAGATCGCGCAATTCGCCGACCAGGATGTAGTCAGGGTCTTCGCGCAGCGCGGAACGCAGCGCCTCGTTGAAGCCGTGGGTGTCGCGGTGGACCTCGCGCTGGTTGATCAGACACTTCTGCGAGGTGTGCACGAATTCGATGGGATCCTCCACGGTGAGGATATGCGCGTATTCGTTCTTGTTGACGTGGTCGACCATCGCCGCCAGCGTGGTCGATTTGCCCGAACCGGTCGGGCCGGTCACCAGAATGAGCCCTTGCGGCTGGTCGATCAGCTCGCGGAAGACCGGCGGTGTCGCCAGGTCTTCCAGCGTCAGCACTTCGGAGGGAATGGTCCGGAACACGGCGCCAGCGCCCCGGTTCTGGTTGAAGGCGTTGACGCGGAAGCGGGCCAGGCCGGGGATCTCGAACGAGAAATCGGTCTCGAGAAATTCTTCATAGTCGCGGCGCTGCTTGTCCGACATGATGTCGTAGACCAGCGCATGCACCTGTTTGTGATCGAGTGCAGGAATATTGATGCGGCGGACATCTCCATCGACCCGGATCATCGGCGGCAACCCGGCCGACAGATGCAGGTCCGAAGCCTTGTTCTTGACCGAGAATGCCAATAGTTCGGCGATATCCATGCAAGCTCCCCGCGTTGCGATGTCGTGTGGGCACGTGAAAGACGACTGACCGGCGGAGTATAGCCCCGGACCCGGCGCTGTCACCCCGCGCGTCAGCGCGCCGGCTTCGACATACACTGCCAATTCCGCGACGCGCGTCGCATCCACGACCTTCGAGCTCCCACGCCGTCATGTCCGACGCAAGCGCTTCGCCCCACCCTACGCTCGACGCGATCCTCATGCGCATGGGTGCCGCCAATGCCCGTGGCAGGCCGGCGCCGCGTCTGCTCGCAGTGAGCAAGACCCAGTCCGCCGACGCGGTCGCCAACGTCGCCGCCGTCATGCGTGCACGCATCGACGGCCCGGTTGCCATGGGCGAGAACTACGTGCAGGA
>JANLSB010000663.1:0-5426 GCA_031362125.1 Lysobacterales bacterium
GGTTTACCGGCCGCCGGCTTCGGTGCAAATCGGATAGCGCCTGTCTGCAACGCGGGCGTGTAGATGAATTTCCAGTCGGAATACATTGCGCTGTTATCGAAACCATTGTCCTGCAACCGGAAGTTCGCCACTTTCAGCGGCTTGCTTGCGGCGTACTTGCCGCGAATCGACATCAAGCCCGGCATCTCCTGCTCGGCGATATCGATTTCCTTGCGACCCCAATCGGCTTCGCCGAGCTGCATGTCGGAGACTTTGTAGTCGGGGATGGTTTTGACTTGTGCGTTCATGGCGATGGTTCTTCCGTCGAGTGCGCCCGGGCGGATGGCCGGGTGCGCAGTGAACGGGCGCCGTTGCAGGGTGAAGCCTCCGCCGAGCCTGATCCCGGACCTGAAAGCCGGGCTTGCAGCGCCCCTCGGCGCAGAGGCAAGCATTATATCGCTATCTCGCGATGGAAAGATGGATGGCTGTGCACCGCTGGTCAGGACTGTCCACCCAGCCCCCTGTTCCATCCCAGCCCCACACATGTTCCAAACTGGGCTCGCAACGATCCCATGCGGTGAGACGCCGTTGTGGATCATGGTCTTGGGTCGTGTTGGAGTGAGCGACGGTGGCCGGCGGGTCAGTGGCCGCACGTTCGTCCCAAGCGGGATCCATCGATCGATTTTTTGCCCCAGGAGCTGGTGCCATGGCATCCACCCACATCAATCACCTCAAGGACTACTACGAGCGGGTCAAACGTTTCCCGAGGCGCCACAACGCCCTGACCATCGGCGACTCGTGGTTCCAGTATCCGCTGCGGTTCTATCCCGATCTCCAGACACGTCTGTCGTCGAACAAGATCTTCGGCGAGCGCGTCAATTTCCTCGACGACAGCTACCCCGGCCGCGATGCCAAAGACGTGCCGCGCATGATCCGCAACTGGCGCGAGATCGCTGCCGTGCTGGCCAGCCGCGGCCGGCCGTTCCGGCTGTTTCTGCTGTCGCTGGGCGGCAACGACGTGATCGGCAAGGACTTCGAACGCCATCTCACCGACGGCAGCGGCCGGGACGGCTCGAAATGGGCCTGGAACGACAGGGTGCCCGCGGCGGTGCGGCGCTGGATCGACCTCGGCGAACTGGCCGCGACCTTCGACAGCATCGCCGCCAGCTATGACCTGATCGTCGCCATGCGCGACGAATTCGCGCCGGCCGCCACCATCATCGGCCATACCTATGCCGCGGTGACGCCGATGGACAAACCCTACAAGTTTTTCAAGCTGCGCGCCGGCCCCTGGATCCGGAAGCCGGCGACGAAGCACGGCATTCCGGCGAAGGATCAGCAGATCATTCTCGACTGGCTGTTGGAAAGCTTCCACACGCTGCTACAGTCGGTCGCCGGCCGCGCCGGCCGCTTCGTGGTGGTGGATACCCGGCGTGAGCTGACCGACCCCGCCGGATGGGACAACGAGATCCATCCGCTCGGCGAAGGCTTCGTGCATCTGGCCGACACGTTCTGGGCGCCTGCGGTGGAGCGGGCGCTGGCCTCGGCATGATCGAATGGGCGCAGCCCGGAGGAGGAGCGATGGAAGGATCCAAACACAAGCCTGCGAGCGCAGGCACGCGATGTGGGGGGCCGCAACAGAGGCTGCAGATATCGAACCGGTGATCGCAGCGGGCGCAGCTTCGCGCTGCGCCGGGCCAATTATCTGTGGCGCAACGGCGGTCTCATCAGTTGATGCGATGGCACCCGGATGCCAACAGGCTACACATCGACACCGCGTGTTGAGACACCGCCATGGATCCATTGGCCATGACGGAGGCGTTCGAGGCCGACACAGGCCGAATGGCTGGGTGCCTGAGGGCAAGGTGCGGGACGCCCCACGAAGTTCGTGACACCTAACAGGCTCATGCCTCTGGCCCCCACCTTCTGGGCGCCGCAGATCGACAATCGGCTGGAGCTGCTGCCGTCAGGCGGAGCATAGGGGCTCCCCATGACCTGTGGCGCATACACCATCACCGGTCTGGCGCGAAGATGGGGATTGCCCGTCGGCCGTCCCAAGGAGCTGTCTCCGCCATGCCTGCACGCTATTCCACTTGCCGTTACGCGCTTCGCCCGCTCGCCCTGCCGGCGATGCTCGCCCTCGCCCTGGTCGCGCCGGCCACGTTCGCCCAACAGGTGGCCGCGCCGCAGACCCAGTCCGCCACTGGCTACCGCGAGCCCGTCGCCGAACTCAAAGCCATCGTCGATGCCCCGCGCGCGCCGCAGCTGTCGCTCAGCCCGCGTCGCGATCTGGTCGCGCTGCAGCAGATTCCGCCGCTGCCGTCGATTGCGCTGGTCGCGCAGCCGGAGCTGAAGTTGGCTGGCCTGCGGCTCAACCCGCGCAGCTATTCGCCCAGCCGGTTTTCGTTCACCAGCGATCTGTGGCTGATGGACGTGGCCACCGGCAAGGACATGCGCATCGACGGTCTGCCGCAGCCGCTGTCGCTGGCGGCGGTGGCGTGGTCGCCGGATCAGAAGTATCTCGCGTTGAACCAGTTGGACCCCAACACCGGCGGCAACGCGCTGTGGCTGGTCGATGTGGGCGCGCGCAAGGCGCGGAAGCTGCTGGATCAGCCGTTGAACACCGTCAGCGGCGCTCCGCGCTGGATGCCCGACAGCAAACGCCTGCTGGTGAACCTGCGAGTGGGGCAGGGCGGTGCGCCTGCTGCGAACATCATTCCCTCCGGGCCGAATACCCAGGAAACCAGCGGCACCGGCAGCGTGCGCCAACTACGCACCTATCAGGACATGCTGCGCAACGAGAGCGATGCGCGCACGCTCGAGCACTATCTGCGCGTGCAGCCGGCGTTCGTGAGTTTGGACGGCAAGGTCGCGAACATCGGCAAACCCGATCTCTACGTCGGTCTGGCGCCATCGCCCGACGGCAGGCACCTGCTCGCGCAGCGCATCGAACGCCCGTTTTCCTACCAGGTGCCGGTGAACTTCTTCCCGCGCCGCATCGAAGTGCTCGATCTGTCCGGCAAGCTTGAACACAGTGTCGCCGCGCTGCCGCTGTTCGAAGGTCTGCCCAGCGGCAACGACGCCACCACCACCGGCGTACGCGCCATCGAGTGGCGCAGCGACGCGCCGGCCACCCTGGTCTGGGCCGAGGCGCAGGACGGCGGCGATCCATCGAAAGCCGTCGACATCCGCGATCACGTGCTGATGCAGAGGGCGCCGTTCGACAAGACCCCGACGGTGCTGGCGAAACTCGCCACGCGTTATTCCGGCGCCGAATGGGGTCGAGGCGATGTCGCGCTGATCGGCGAGTTCTGGTGGAAGACCCGCAAGGTGCGCTCGTGGAAGATATCGCCAGACGTGCCCGCTACGGCACCGAAGCTGGTGTTCGAGGGCTTCAGCGAAGATCGCTACAACGACCCGGGCAATCCGGTCACGGTACGCGACGCGAACGGCTTTTCGCGACTGCAGTTCAGCCCCGATGGCAAGAACATCTATCTGATCGGTGACGGCGCCTCGGCCGAAGGCGACCGCCCGTTCCTCGACCGCTGGAATCTCGACGACAACAGCAAACAGCGTCTGTTCCGTTCCGAAGCCCCGCAGTATTCGTCCGTGGCGGCAGTCCTCGACGACAACGCCAGCGGGATACTCATCACCCGCGAATCGCCGACCGAACCGGTGAATTTCTATCGCGTGGATCTTGCCGCGAAGGCAGTGCCGGTCGCGCTGACGAACTTCCCGCACCCCACGCCGCAATTGAGGGACGTAAAAAAGGAGCAGATCCGCTACAAGCGCATGGATGGCGTCGAACTCACTGGCACGCTGTATCTGCCGCCGGGCTTCGAGCCGGGCCGCGACGCGCCGCTGCCGCTGCTGATGTGGGCTTACCCGGCCGAATTCAAATCCGCCGAGGCCGCCTCGCAGGTCACCGATTCGCCGTACCGCTTCAACGCGATCAGTTTCTGGGGCCCGCATCCGTTCCTCGCCCGCGGCTACGCAGTGCTCGACAATCCGTCGATGCCGATCGTCGGCGAAGGCACCAGGGAACCCAACGATACCTATCGACCGCAGCTCATCGCCGACGCCGAAGCCGCGATCGACGAAGTCGTACGTCGTGGCGTCGCCGACCGCAACCGCGTCGCCATCGGCGGCCACTCCTATGGCGCGTTCATGACCGCCAACCTGCTCGCGCACACGCGGCTGTTCAAGGCCGGCATCGCCCGCAGCGGCGCCTACAACCGCACGTTGACGCCGTTTGGTTTCCAGTCCGAAGAGCGCAACTTCTGGGACGCCCGCGACACCTACCAGACCATGTCGCCGTTCAACTACGCCAATCAGATCAAGGACGCACTGCTGATGATCCACGGCGAGGAAGACAACAACTCCGGCACCTTCCCGATCCAGAGCGAGCGCATGTTCGCCGCCGTCAAAGGCCTCGGCGGCACCGCACGTCTGGTGATGCTGCCGAAGGAAAGCCACGGCTACCGCGCACGCGAATCGATCCTGGACATGCTGGCCGAAACCGACGTGTGGCTGGATCAGTATGTGAAGAACCCGAAGCCGACCGAAGCAGAACCTGTGACGGAAGCCGCAGCGAAATAGTCGCTCGCGGCTGCGCTTTGCTCCCTCTCCCCGTAAGTGGGGAGAGGGTGTCCGATTGGCGGTTTACTTGAAGCGAGAACCATAGGAATCCTGTCGAGCCGGCGCCGCATCATCATGTGCTTCGCACCTCGGCTGCCTGAAGTCGCCGACGCAGCTGCCGTCATGGTGGCGGTCGGTTATGAAACGCATTGGCCCAATGCGCAGAACGCTTTCTCACTCCGATTTTCCATTTGGGCAGGCCTCATTCATCCGCAAGAAAATTAACGCCAAATACACTCTTGCGTAACATTCCGCTAATGCGTTGACAGCACGTACTGTGCGGGCGTAGTGTCGATTACGCAGCGCAAGACGCGCTTGCCATGCCGCCTGGATGCGTCATCTTCAAGAGAACTCCGCAAGTAAGCGGGTGATCTGCAATCGATTCATGAACGTGCCATCTGGAAGGCCGCAATAGCTTCGGTGCGCTGCAGCGACGCTGCACAAAAACCCTATTCGACAAGGATGATCTTCATGAAAGCTCAATCGAAGTATCGATCAGTGTTCAACGCATGCCTGCTTGCAACAGCAGCTTTTCTGCCATTCTTCGCCAAGGCCGCCGATCCGAATGCGGTCCTGTGTCTCTCATCGGAAGGAGGAATCACCTCCAGTGGAGGTCTCGTATCGAACTGGGTGGATACGTGCGGCAACAGTGCGTGGATGACGACAGTCGCCCGACGGCCGACTTTGGTGCCAGGCGCAATCAACGGTTACCCGGTCGTTCGCTTCAGCGGCGCGCAGTCCTTGGCGCTGACGACGCCTGTCAGCCCGAGTCGATTGACAATCTTTGTCGTCGGCAAAAACAATATTCC
>JANLSB010000687.1:0-2108 GCA_031362125.1 Lysobacterales bacterium
CAATGGCGAGGGCGTGATGCAGGCAGCAGCCTGCACTCACGGGGCGCGCTGCTCCTGCACCGCCTGTTCGACGAGCGTTTTGCCGGGCAGCCCTTCGGCCAACGCAATCAGCGCCATCGCCAACTCGAACGGCACGCCACGGCGCATCGTTCCAGACTTGATCCGGTGAATCGTGGATTGTGAGGTGTCGACAACATCGGCGAGTCGAACTTGGGTCCATCCGGCATTGAGTAACCGGATCACTGCATCTTGCGGTTTCATGCCGACAGCTTATGTCGGCATCGGTTGGCATTCAATTCATAATGGAATACGATGTAAAAATAATTCAACATGGAATACGTCGCATGCAACGTCAGCCGCAACGCCAGCACGCCGCGCATCGCAATCTTCTTCCAGACAACCTGCGTCAACTCATGTCCACACATGCCCTCAGCGAGACCGCACTCTCCCGTCAGGCCGGTGTGCCGCAACCCACCATCCACCGCATGCTCAACACTCACGATCACGAACCCCGCGATAGCACGCTGCTCCCCATCGCACAGTATTTTGGGGTCACGGTCGAACAGCTACGGCGCGGACTGCCCAGCGTCAGACTTCATCCCATCGGCTCGGATACGCGCGGCCCCAAAGCCACCGCCAAGAGCAAACACACCGCATCAGCACCGATTCGCACCCAAGCAACCACAGTCATCGATAGCGAAGATCAGGCGGACGACGATCCGTTGATTCCCATCTCCGAGGTCGACATCATCCTCTCCTCCGGCCGTCGGAAACAGCCGGAACTCTTAGAAACGAAGCACACAATGTCTTATCCACTCAGTTGGTTCCAACAGGTCGGCGCAGAGCCAAGCGACGTCCGGGTCATGAAAGTCGTCGGCGACAGCATGGAGCGCACGCTCTTTCACGGCGACCGAATTGCGGTCAATATCGCCGACCAGCGCATCGTCAACGACGCGGTCTATGTCTTCATGACCGGCGGCACCGACCCGGATGTGCGCGTCAAGCGTTTCTTTCGCAACGTCGATGGTCGCCTGCGCATCGTCAGCGATCATCTCGACAAAACCCTCTACCCCGATGAGATCCTCACCACCGAGGACATCGCGTGCGTCACCATCGTGGGCCGCGTGATCGACCGCAGCGGCAGAGGCGGCTTGTAATTCAGGCGCGTTCGCGCTGAAAACGCCATCCCGCTTCAATGACGCGATCAGCGTCCACAGCGATCCATCTCGCAGCCAAGCTCGGCAGCGACAAGGCTCAACCTGAAAATAATTCACGGTTGAATGCTGCACCTAATGCATATCCGCATACTTTGGCCCGTCGACCCATTGGTCGACGGGCAATCGCCGGTGACACCCCCTGAGTCATCGACGACGCCGGCACGCGTCTCCTCCACGCGTGCCGGCCGCCCTCTGCATTCTTGAGAGGTATCATGATCCAGACTGCTACACCGCTGCCGGCGCATCTGCTCGGCTGCCACCCTGACCACCGTCCACAGCGCGTCGAAACGCGCGGCACCCCGCGCTCACACCGCGCCCCGATCCTCCCCTGCCCACCGCTGTGGCACGTCGAATGCGCCCGCTGCGGCATCGCCACCGTGCCGCACCCGAGCCGCGCCGTCGCCGAAGCCCGCTGGCGCGACGCCGACGACGCCCACCGCATCCCGCTCGCGCAGATCGGCCACGCCCGCACCCTTGCCGTCGCCGCGCTGGCCGACGCCGCCTGACTCCAGACCGGAACCCTCATGACCCTCGAATCCCAGGTCCACGCCCTCGACGGCCCGGACTTTCTCGACGCTGTTGCCGACGCCGAAGAAGTCAGCGGCCTGCTCATCAATGCCGCCGAATACCGCCGCCGCGCCCGCCAGTGGCGTGAGGATCGGCTGGCGCTCAAAAGCCTCCAGCCCGTCGATGCGGCCTGATCGGCTGGATAACGAAAACTTAAGAATTTCTCCATGCGCTTGATTTCCACCTCGGCCTGGGTCGACAAATACTTCGTCCCCGAAAGCCGGCCAGCAGAGATCACGCTGCTGCGCTGGCTGCGAGAGGCCAAAATCCCCGGCAAAAAGGTCGGCGGCAAGTGGTACGTTGACGAGGATGCGTGGTTGGCCG
>JANLSB010000690.1:0-1763 GCA_031362125.1 Lysobacterales bacterium
TCGCGGCCGGCATCGGTGCGAAACCCGTTCGACTTGCGCACCGTGCGCAGCTGCGTCTGCAGCGCTTCGAGCAGCGCCCAGGCGATCGGAGTGTCAGCCATGCAACACCACCTCGGTCACCAGACCGTCATCGGAAACGACGCGGTCGATGCGGTGCGCACCGGACAGCAGTTCCAGCACATCGCCTGCGCGTGGATGCCACGCGCGGTTGAGAAACTTCGCGGTTGTGATCCGCGCCAGTCCCTGTCCGTAGTCGCCCAGTTCGGCGACGCCGTAGGTGATGACCACGCGCACCGGCATCCGCGTACCGCGATTGCGACGGACCTGCGCGGCTTCGCCGAAGACGTCGAACAGCACGTCGTTCGCGGCCTCGAACGCGGTGTCGGTGGTCGCGCTCATGCGAGATCCTCTGCGGCGTAGCGCAGGTTCTGCGCCATGCGCCGCGTCCAGCCGCGCCCGAAACTCGAAAACGTGTCGAGGTCGGTATAGAAGGCCAAGCGCCGCGCGTGGAAGGCCAGCACCACCGCCACCGGATCGGCGGCCTGCACCGCTGCCAACGTGTGCACGCCGACGGTGCCGTCTTCAGGCGTGCCAACGATCTTCTGCAACCACGCCACCGCACGGCGCAACCCGTGATTGACAGCGGCATCCACCAACACAAACGCCACCGCCTTGTGCATCGCATCGCCGTGCAGGGGCCGCCAGTACAGCCGGCGATACGTCGCGACCGCTTCATCGCGGGTCATCGTTTTGACGTTCAGCGTCGGGTGGTTGCGCTGGCTGATGCCCCAGCGGGTCTCGCCGCCGGGGTCGCGCGGATCGTTGACGTATTCGCCTTCGTGGACGAGCACGCGTTCGATCAGCGTCGGAAACACATCGACCGTCATGACCTCACGCCCCGCCGACATTGAGCTTGATGCGGCAGGTCAGCGCGCCCGCGAGCGCAGGCGCGGCGAACACGCCGACCGGCGCGTTCTCGCCGGCCTCGGCGGTGAGCTGTCCGTTGCCATCGAGATACGCGCGTGCGCCCTGCGCCGCGACGCTGCCGGCCGCCTTGGGCAGCGCGAAGACGCCAGTCACGCGCACCGAGCCGGTCTGTCCGGCCGGAATGGTCGTGAGCGCGACGCCCGCGAGTGCGCCGATGACAAGCAAGCTGCCGACCGGCACATCGCGCACGGCGGTGTAGTCGAGGATGTCGCCGGGTTGAAGATAGTTATTGGCCATACGAATTGTCCGAATCGAAAAGGAAGGGGTGCGCGCGTGCGCGTCAGTCGTTGGTCGCGGGTTGTCCGGCTTGGCCGGCATTGCGCACCGCGCCGATGACGCCGACCGCGCCCACGCCGTAGCGGTGAACCACCTTCCAGCTCAGGCCATCGGTGCGGAAATTGGTCTCCTGCTCCAGCGTCGGCACGCGCACGTTGTCCAAGAAGGCGACTTCGATCACCGGCTCGATGTTCGGATCGGCGAACGCGTACCACGCAGGGCTACTGTTCAAACGCGGCGTATCGACCAGATCGCGGAAGGTGTTGCGTGCCTTGTTCGGAATCTCGAACTGGTCGCGCACATCGGTGTCGAACTCCGCGCTGTTGACCACGCGCGCGATGCCACCGAGCGCGAGCGAGCCGAGCCAGATCGACGCGGTGATATCGAGGTAATCGTTGCCACCGGGGTCCATCTGACTGCCGAGCAGCACGCGGATCGCATCGAACGCGGCGACGCTCGGCGGCGTGCCGGCCGCCATCACGTTGCGGTGCTCGGGGTGG
>JANLSB010000740.1:0-11959 GCA_031362125.1 Lysobacterales bacterium
GTGGGCAAACAGCAGCAACTCTGGCTCCAGGTCCGCGAAGAATCCAGACATTTTCCGCAGTATCCGTCGCAGCCGGCGGTGACCGCTACCATCGCCACGCTGCTGAATGCTTCAGTGCTCGAAGAGGCGGTAGTGCCATTCACCGCCGCCGACGTGCTCGGACGCCGTGCGATGCCGTATTTCTGCCTGCAGCCTTCGCGCATCAACTCCGAGCCGAGCGTGCTGCAGAACTGCGAATTCGCGCTCCACACCATGGGGTCGAACGGTTTCGGTCAAGTGGAGGGTCTCGGCCCGAAGGTGGATGCCAATCTCGCACCGATCGCGGCCGGCGACAGCGACGGCGTACTCTGGCGCATCGATGACGACGGCAGTCTGCGTATCGATTCGCGCGATGCTTCCGCGCGATTCTGGCGGCTTGGCATCTCCGATGGCGTCGGCGACGCGATGGTCTTCGAGGTCACGGCACAGGGGGCCGGCGGAACCCAGATCATGGCCGGCCACACGATCGTGCTCAACGGCAATCTGCCGGTGTTTTTCGGCACTGGCGAGCCGGCGGGAACATGGAGCTACGGTTCCTTCGACCTGCCTGCCGAATATGCGTACCTACCCCAGTCTTCACCGGATGGCAGCCGGTTCATCCGCAGTGCCGACGGTACCCAGATACAGACCACCTTCATCACCGAGGGTTTCGGTGAACCGGCTTTCTTGCTGACTCAGCGATCCGGCTGGAGGCTGGTCGGTCTGAATCTGTACGATACCCGCTATCGCGCGAACATCCCGGCCGGCGACTTCACTTTCCAGTTTTTCCACAGCTGCGAATCGGCGTTCTTACTCGGTGCAACGCAGTGCGCGCCGACACGCGTCCGTTACTTCCGTCCGATCGCGCGGGTCGGCAATCGCTGGTACGGTATCGAAGATCTGTATACGCGGCTGGTGACGAACACTTACAACCCGCCATTCAAGTTTGAGCGCGCATCGCGCGCGAATTACTACGACAGACTTTAGGGGGCTGCTGAAATACCTGCGCGAGCGGGTTTCCAGCAATTCGTCAGGCGTCGACACTCCGGCGATGCGATCGGGGCGAAAAGAAAAAGGTCGATGCCATCCGGAATCGACCTTTTTCGCATCCGGACACGGCGCTGGTCTATTTCGCGATCAACACCAGCATCGAGCGCGCCTGCAGTCCATAAACGGTGTACTCGCCGCCGAGGAATGCCTCCGATCCGGGAAGCGCGACCGTGTTCGGGCCTTCGTTCCAGGTCGCCGTGTCGGTCACGCGATACCACTGCTTGCCGGTGCCCGGCCACGGCAGGGTGAAGTTCACGTTGCCTGACCAGCCGTTGTAGGCGACATAGATCGCGCTGGCGGGGTCGCCGAATTCGCTGCCGTCCACGCGCCAGGCGATGGCATGATTGCTGCTGCTGTTGAAATACGCGGCATCCGCCACTGCACTATCGGGCTTGAACCAGCGCAGCTGCTCCATCACGTTGCCATTGGTGTCGTTGCTGGCGTAGAAATTCAGCGGCCGCAGCGCCGGATGCGCTTTGCGGAACGCGATCATCCGCCGGGTGAAGGTTTCGAAATCGGCCTCGATGGTGCTGCGCGTCCAGTACAGCCAGTTCGCGGGCGAATCGAGGTTGTAGACGTTGTTGTTGCCGAACTGGGTGCGCAGCGCTTCGTCGCCGCCGTTGAACATCGGTACGCCGGCGCTGAGCATCATGAACGCCATGCCGGTGCGTGCAGCGCGGCGCTGATCGACGACGATCCCCCCTTGGTTCCAACTGTGATTGTTGTCGTCGCCGCCGTCGGACGGGCCATACGGCCACGCCTGATTGTTCTGCTTGCTGTTGTAGACGTAGAGATCGTTCAGGGTGAAGCCGTCGTGGGCGACCATGAAATTGACCGAGTTCCACGGCTTGCGGCCGTCGTCGCCGTACAGATCCGATGAACCCGCGAAGCGCGATGCCAAGGTGCCGGTGGTGACGACTTCGATGCCCATCTGGTTCTGTTTCTTGCGCAGCGCATCGCGGTACAGGCCGTTCCACTCCGACCAGCCCGACGGAAAGCCGCCGACCTGGTAGGAATTGCCGCCGATCGCCCATGGCTCGGCGATCAGATCCAGGCCGCTGCCGCCGCCCGCCGCGCGCGGCGGCAGTTCGTTGACGATGCGGTTGAGCGCGTTGCCGGCGTCCATCTTGTCGAAGTTGAAGCAGCCGTGCTGGCAGGTGTTGCCCAGCACCGAGGCCAGATCGAAGCGGAAGCCGTCGACGCCGATGACATCGCGCCAGTGCGCGAGCGAATCGACAATCATGTTCTGCGCGACTGTGTTGCGCGTGTTGTAGTTGCCGCCGACGCCGGTGTTGTCCCACGAATACTGAAGATCGCTGGTGAGCGAGTAGTAGGTCGGGTTGTCCAGACCGCGCCAGGACATCACGTTGTAGACGGTGAGCCCGTCGCTGCCGCCCCACGCGCCGCCTTCGCCGGTGTGGTTGTAGACCACATCGATGTACACCTTGATACCGACATCGTGATACGCCTTCACCATCGCCTTGAATTCGCGGGTCGGGCCGCCTGCGGTTTTATCCGACGAATAGCGGCGATCCGGCGCGAAGTAGTTGAGGGTCATGTAACCCCAGTAGTTGTCGCCGCTCGAGGAATTCGGATCGATATCGTTCTGGTCGTTCTGGGTTTCCTGCACCGGCAGGAATTCAACGGCGGTGATGCCGACCGCCGCCAGCTGCGCCGCTTTCAGCGCTGCGCCGGCATAGGTGCCGCGCTGGAACAGCGGAATCGACGTGTCGTTCATGGTCAGCCCGCGCGGGTGCACTTCGTAGACGATGTCGTCCTTGAACGCGCGCGTGGGTTTGCTGCCGAACGATGTGGTGTCGGTCGCCAGCACGATGCCCTTGCTGGCGCAGGTGCCGCTGTCCTTGAGGCGGTTGACTGCGCCCGACGCATAGATGGTGCCGTCGGTGCAGGTCGAAGTATTCGGGTCCTGGCTGATTTCGCGCGTGTACGGGTCCAGCAGCAGTTTGTTCGGATTGAAGCGGTTGCCGCTGGCGTCGATGTCGGTGACGAAACCGACCGCGCTGCCTTTCGTCCAAGTGCTGCTATAGGTCCAGTTCGGGCCCCAGGCGCGGTAACCGTAATACACCGGGCCGGTAATGCCGTAGGTGGTCTGCAGGGTCGCGACCGACACGGTCTTCGACCAGATATTGGTCGCGGCGTCCTTGGTCATCACGTATTTGACGGCTTCCTGCGCACCGGCGGCGGTTTTGTAGACCCAGACTTCGATCCGCGTCGCCCGCGATGAGTACACGCGGAAAGTGATGTTGGCATGGGTCGCGTCGTACTTCGCGCCGAGGTTCTGAGAATTGATGGCCGCTTCGGCGGCGCCGGTGGGCAGCCAGGCCAGCAGGGCCGCGAGCATCAGGCTGCCCGCTGCGCGAATCCAATGTTGCATCGTCCGTCTCCTTTCAGGGGTGCGCGCCGGTAGTGTCCGGGCGCACCGCACTATCACCGGATGTGCGAATGCACATGGCTGCGGCGTGGGCGTCTGGAATCGTATTCATGGCGTGAGTTTGCATCTTCGGCGTCCGGCCCCAGAATGGCGGTCAATCGCGACTGTCCATCGAGACCCCACGGAACACCATGCCCATCTATGCCTTTGAATGCACAGCCTGCGGTCACCAGTTCGACCGTTTGCAGAAAATGTCCGACCCCGATCCAGCCGAATGTCCCGAATGCGGCGCAACGCAGATCAAGCGTCAGCTGACTGCGCCATCGTTCCGTCTGTCGGGCAGCGGCTGGTACGAAACCGACTTCAAGAAGGATGGCGACAAGCAGCGCAATCTCACCGAAAAGGCCGATGCGCCGAAGTCCGAGGCATCGACCGACAGCGCACCCGCCGCGACGAAGGCGGCCGACCCGGCGCCGGCAGCCAAGCCTGCCGAGAACAAACCCGCAGCCAGCAAACCTGCCGCCAGCAAGCCGGCCGCCAGCAAGCCGGCCGAATGACGAACATGCTGCCGCGCCGGGGTCTCATCGCTTCGCTGATCGCGCTGTGCTTGCTGTCCGCCTGCGCCAGCGCGCCTTCGTCTTCCGCTGCGCCGGCCGATGATTTCCTCGTCGCGCTGCGCAAGCACTGCGGGCAGGCCTTCGCCGGCCGTGTGCTGACGGATACGCCAGCATCCCCGAACAGCGCGTTCGAAGGCAAACCATTGGTGATGCATGTGCGCGAGTGCGGGCCGGACACCATCCGCGTCCCGTTCCACGTCGGCGACGATCGCTCGCGCACCTGGGTGCTGACCCGCACCGCGAATGGGCTGCGCTTGAAGCACGATCACCGCCACGAAGATGGCGCATCCGACACGGTCGCGATGTACGGCGGCGACACTGTCGCGCCCGGCACCGCGCAGCGTCAGGCATTCCCCGTGGATGCCGAATCCATCGACAGCTTCCGCGCCAACGGCTTGACTGCGTCGGTGGAGAACACCTGGGCGATTGAGATCGTGCCTGGGCGCCGTTTCCTGTACGAACTCTCGCGCCCGAACGGCCGTCTGTTCCAGGTCGAATTCGACCTCAGCGCACCGGTTCCGGCGCCGCCTCCGCCGTGGGGCAGCAAACCACAGGTGCCCTGACACGAAGACGCCGCCCGGAGGCGGCGTGTTCATTCGATGCGAGAATCGCGGTCACCGCAGGCCGAAGCGTGCCCGGCAGCCTTCATCCACCCAGAGCCCCTGCTGTTTGTCGTAGCCCCACGAGCGGCCTTCGGTGCAAGGCGACGTCGACAGTTTTTCAAGCAGTACGGGCTTTCCGCGGCTGCGGTCCCAGGTGCAGGTCTGGCGCCGGCCGTTCTCGCTGCCGCAGGTGGTGCTGTAGCGGCCGCCGCTTTCGCCGACGCGGAACACGCCCCGACAGCCCTTGTCCACCCAGATCGAGCCGCCGCGCATGCCCCAACTGCTGCCCTCGGTGCAGGGGGTGTCGGAGAGCTGGCGGATCAGGTCAGCATTGCCGTACAGGTCCTTGCCGCAGCTCTAGCGGCGGCCGTCGCTGCTTTCGCACTTCACTTCCTTGCCGGCGTACAGCGGGGCGAATTCGGCGCGGCAGCCTTTTTCCACCCAGACTTTGCCGGCGGTCGCGCCCCAGGTGCGGCCCTGGACGCAGTCGGTTGCGGATAGCTGCCGGGTCAGTCGGGTCTGACCTGGCCAAGGCGTGTCGCAGGTTTCGCGCCGGGTGTCCTTGCTTTCGCAGCGGATGCTGTCCTTGCTGCCAAGTTGGGCGGAGGCGTTCGGTGCGACCGACCAGGTCGCAGCGGCGATCACAAGAAGGATGAGGGTTCGGATCGTGGGCATCTGCAGGCTCTTGATGGTGGTGTGCTTGATGGTGGTGTGAATGTCGATTCGGAACGATGTCGCGGCGCGCTGTTTCAGCGTACGCCGAAACGCGCCCGGCAGCCGCGGTTGACCCACAGTCCGGCGCGGTTCGTGTAGCCCCAGGTCGTGCCTTGGGTGCAGGGGCTGTCGGACAGCGTCTGCAACAGCTGCGGGGTGCCGCGACTGCGATCCCATGCGCAGGTCGTGTAGCGGCCGTTCGCGCTTTCGCAGGTCACGGTGTAGTTGCCGTAGCCGTTGTTGTCATAGCCACCGCCGTTGTAATAACCGCCACCGTTGCCGTCGACGCGGAAGACCGCGCGGCAGCCGTTGTTGACCCACAGCGAACCGTCGCGCATGCCCCAACTCGTGCCCTGGATACAGCGCGTGCTGGACAGTTGCCGGATCAGCTGTGGATTGCCATAGAGATTGGTCCCGCACTGCTTGTAGCGGCCGTCGCTGCTTTCGCAGCGGATCTCCTGCGCCGCCGACTCCGCTGCCGGTACGAAGACGCCCCGGCAGCCGGCGGTCACCCTGACTTCGCCGCGACTGGACGACCAGTTCTGGCCGGCGACGCAGGGCGTGCCGGACAGCTGGCGCAGCAGCTCCGAGCCGCCCGGCCACGGCGTGGCACAGGTCCGCGGCCGGCCGTCGCTGCTTTCGCACTGGATTTCGCCGCCGGCATTGCTGACCAATGGACCGAATTCGGCCCGACAGCCGCCGCTGACCCAGACCTGGCCACGGCTGGACGACCAGTTCTGACCGGCGATGCACGGGCTGGACGACAGCTGCCGGGTGAGGCGCGATTCGGTCTGCCATGCGGTCGGGCAGGTCCGCTGGCGGCCGTCGGAACTTTCGCAGCGGATCATCTCGCCGCTGCCGCCAGGCGAGTAGCCGCCGTCACCGCCGAGGGACTGCGCGATGTCGTTCTTGATCTGCTGGAAGGTCCAGTTCGACAGCCGCACCTGGTCCAGATAGAAGCGCATCTGTTCTTCGGGGATGGTCCTGCCCCTGGACTGTTCGCTGTATTCCAGACCAATGACCCGGCGTTGGTCCTGGACCGGGAGTTCCCAGACCCGTTCCGGCGCGTAGGCCTTGGCCGAGATCTGCTGCGCCGCTGCCGGCAGGGCGCACAGGCCGACCAGTGCGACTGCGAAGAGACGTGTGAGTACACCTTTCATTTGTGACTCCTCGGTGGCGGATGATCGCAGGCCGGGCAGTTGGCGTCCGCGAGGCGGCGCCCTTTCTCGGCGCGCTCGGCCGCCGCACCCGCTAAAATGTGCGGCTGACCGGCAAGCGCCGGATGATCCTACACCCGGAGCCCCCCATGCGTACCCACTTCTGCGGCCTTGTACATGAGGCGCCGATCGGCCAGACCGTCTCGCTTTGCGGCTGGGTCAACACCGCCCGCGTCCAGAGCCATCAGGTGTTCATCGATCTCCGCGACCATGAGGGCATCGTGCAGGTACTGGTCGAAAGCGACCAGCCCGAGCTGTTCAAGGCCGCCAGCGCTCTGGGCAACGAAGATTGCCTGCGCGTCACCGGCACCGTGCGTGCGCGCCACGCGGTGAACGACAAGATCAGGACCGGCAGGATCGAGATCATCCCGACCGCGATCGAAGTGCTCAACAAGGCCGAGCCGCTGCCGTTCCATGCCCACGAAAATGCGGGCGAGGAAACGCGCCTGAAGTATCGCTATCTCGATCTGCGCCGTCCCGAGATGCAGACGATGATGCGCACCCGCATCAAGCTGGTGCAGGCGCTGCGCCGTTACCTCGATGCGCGCGGTTTCCAGGACATCGAAACCCCGATCCTGACCAAGGCCACGCCCGAGGGCGCGCGCGATTTCCTCGTCCCGGCACGCATGCACCCCGGCGAGTTTTACGCGCTGCCGCAGTCGCCGCAGCTGTTCAAGCAGATCCTGATGGTGGCTGGCTTCGACCGTTACTACCAGATCGCACGTTGCTTCCGCGACGAAGCGCTGCGCGCCGACCGCCAGTTGGAATTCACCCAGCTCGACATGGAGTTCGCCTGGGTGGGCGAGCGCGACGTACAGGACGCCACCGAAGCGATGATCCGCGAGATCTTCCGCGAAGTGATGGACGTGGACCTCGGCGAGTTCCCGCGCATGACCTATGCCGAAGCCGTACGCCGTTACGGTTCGGACAAGCCCGATCTACGCATCGCGATGGAATTCACCGACATCGCCGAATTGGTGAAGAGCTGTGAATTCAAGGTGTTCACCGACTGGGCAAATCATAAGGATGGCCATGAAGATGGCCGCGTCGTCGCGCTGCGCGCGCCGGGCGGCGCGGTGTTCTCGCGCAAGCAGATCGACGACCTCGGTGCGCACGCCGCGAAGTACGGCGCCAAGGGCGTGGCGTGGATGAAGATCGAAGACTTCACCAAGGGCCGTGAAGGCATCAACTCGCCGATCGCCAAGTTCCTCGACGACGCCACCCTCGCCGCCATTGTCCAGGCCACCGGCGCGCAGAGCGGCGACGCGATCTTCTTCGGCGCTGCGAGCTACAAGACCGCCAGCGACTTCATGGGCGCGCTGCGCCTGAAACTCGGCAAAGACCTGAATCTGGTCGAAGCCAGCTGGAAGCCGCTGTGGGTCACCGACTTCCCGATGTTCGAATGGGACGAGGAAGCGCAGCGCTACGTCGCCCTGCATCACCCGTTCACCGCGCCCGCGGTCGACGACGAAGCCGATCTGCGCGCCAATGCGAAGACTGCGGTGTCGCGCGGCTACGACATGGTGCTCAACGGCAACGAGATCGGCGGTGGTTCGATCCGTATCCACCGGTCGTCGATGCAGTCGGCGGTGTTCGATCTGCTCGGCATCGGCCGCGAAGAAGCCGAGCTGAAATTCGGCTTCCTGCTCGACGCGCTGAAATACGGGGCACCGCCGCACGGCGGCATCGCCTTCGGCATCGACCGCATCGCCGCGCTGATGGCCGGCACCGAATCGATCCGCGACGTCATCGCCTTCCCGAAGACCACCACCGCGCAGTGCCTGATGACCGGCGCGCCGTCGCCGATTCCGGATGCGCAGCTGGCCGAGGTGCATGTGCAGGTGCGTCCGCCGAAGGCATGATGCGTTCTGTGGGAGGGGCTTCAGCCCCGACTGCAGTTCGCCGCGAACATGTCGGGGCTGAAGCCCCTCCCACAACATCCCGCCTTCGACGCCCGTCATCCATGACCACCTCCCTCCGCCGCGCCACCCCCGCCGACGCCGAACGCGTCGTCGACATCACCCGGCGCAATTTCACCCAGACTTTCGGCCATCTGTATCCGCCGGAGGATCTGGCGTACTTCCTCGACAACAGTTACTCGCTGGACGTGCATCGCGCGCTGCTCGAAGACGAGCACTACGCGATCTGGCTGCTGGAGCGCGACGGCGAGGCGATCGGTCACGCGGTTGCCGGGCCTGCGGGCCTGCCGCATCCCGATGTGGCCGAAGGCGACGGCGAACTGAAGCGGCTCTACATTCTCGAAGAAGCCCACAACGGCGGCTGGGGCGGCAAGCTGTTCCAGACCGTGCTGGATTGGCTGCTGCGCGACGGCCCGCGCACGCTCTGGATCGGGGTGTGGAGCAAAAATCTCGGCGCGCAGCGGTTCTACGGTCGCTACGGTTTCGAGAAGGTCGGCGAATATCTGTTCCCGGTCGGCAACACCAATGACCACGAGTTCATCCTTCGCCGCAAAGCCGATGACGCCTGAAATGTCCGCCGACGCCGCCGCACCACCCAAGGTGTTGCTGGTCCACGGCATCTGGAACGCCAGGCACTGGCTGGCGCCGTTCGCGGTGCGGCTGCGGCGCGAAGGCCTGGCGCCGGAATTGTTCGGCTACGACAGCGTCCTGCGCGATCCCGAGCGTGCCGGCGACCGCCTGATCGAACGCCTTCAGCGCAAGCCGGTCGAGCTGCTGGTCGGCCACAGCCTCGGCGGTCTGATCATCCTCGAAGCCCTGCGTCGCGCACCGGAGCTGCCGGTGAAGCGGGTGGTCTGCCTCGGCTCGCCGCTGTGCGGCAGCGGGGTCGTCGCGGCCATGTCCGAGCGCCCACCGTTCTCGCTGCTGCTGGGCCACAGCCGCGGCATTCTCGAAACGGGCTGCGCGCCGTGGCAGGGCCCGGCGGCGGTCGGGGTGGTCGCCGGCAATCGCGCGCGCGGGCTCGGCGGCTGGTTCGCCCGGCTCGAAGGCGAGTCCGACGGCACCGTGACCGTCGCCGAAACCCGGCTGCCAGGGCTGGCCGACCATTGCATCGTCCCGACCAGCCATAGCGGGTTGGTGCTGTCCGCCGATGCCGCGCGGCAGACCGCCCGCTTCCTCCTTGATGGCCGTTTCGGCGATTGAACCGACCGCAGCGGCTTCTGGATAGGCGTAAAATCGCCGGCTTGGCATTCGCACAGGTTCCGGACGTTCATGGGTAGAGGTCCATCCATCGAGGCGCGCAAAAACGCGGTCGACGCGCAGCGCGGCAAGATCTTCACCAAGATCATCCGCGAAATCGGCGTTGCAGCCCGTGCCGGCGGCGGCGATACCGCCACCAATCCGCGTTTGCGGGTCGCCATCGACAAGGGCCTTGCGGTCAATATGACGAAGGAAGTGATCGAACGCGCGATCAAGAAAGCCACCGGCGAACTCGAAGGCGTCGAATACGAAGAAGTCCGCTACGAGGGCTACGCACCGGGCGGCGTCGCGGTCATCGTCGACTGCCTCACCGACAACAAGGTCCGCACCGTCGCCGACGTGCGCCATGCCTTCAGCAAATGCGGCGGCAACATGGGCACCGAGGGCTCCGTGTCCTTCATGTTCAAGAAATTGGGCGTGCTGTCGTTCGTGGCCGGTGCCGACGAAGACAAAGTGACCGAAGCCGCGATCGACGCCGGCGCCGACGATGTGGTGGTGTATCCCGAGGACGGCGCCATCGATGTGCTGACCGCAGCGGACGCATTCGTTGCCGTGAAGACGGCGATGGAAACCGCCGGTCTGAAGCCCGATCTCGCCGAAGTCGCGTACCGCGCCGACAACGACATCGCTGTCGCCGGCGATACCGCCCAGCAGGTCGTGAAACTGCTGCGCTGGCTGGAAGACCTCGACGATGTGCAGAGTGTGTATTCCAATGCCGAGCTCGGCCAAGACGCGTACGTCTGAGCCTTCGGACATCACCGTACGCCGCATGTCGCTTCCGTTGCCATCCATGGCGAAACGAGCGGGGTTTCTGAACCCCCGTCCCGGCCGTCCGTGCCCGGTGCGCAGCATGCGCCTTGATGGCGCACGCTAGCATGCGCCCCGTCACCCGCATCCTCGGCATCGATCCCGGTTCGCAGCGCACCGGCGTGGGCATCATCGATGTCGACGCTGCGGGCAAGACCACGCATGTCTTCCACGCGCCGCTCAATCTGCTGTCTTCCGACGAGGACACGCGCGACAACTTTCCGATGCGATTGAAGCGCTTGCTGCAAGGGCTGACCGATATCATCGAAGCCCATCGCCCCGATGAAGTGGCGATTGAAAAGGTATTCATGGCCCGCAATCCCGATTCGGCGCTCAAACTCGGCCAGGCCCGCGGCGCTGCGATCTGCGCGGTGGTCCAGCGCGATCTTGCGGTGCACGAATACTCGGCGAAGGAAGTGAAGTTGGCAGTGGTCGGCACCGGTGCCGCCGACAAGGCCCAGATCCAACACATGGTCGGAATGATGCTCAATCTGAAGGGCAAACTGCAGGCCGACGCCGCCGATGCTTTGGCGGTGGCGATCACCCACGCGCACGTGCGCGCGACCGCGCTGCGCCTGGGCGTGAATTCGCGTCAGGCGTGGAGGAAGTGACGGCATGATCGGACGTTTGAAAGGCACGCTCGTCCACAAACGGCCACCATGGCTGGTGGTGGATGTGCACGGCGTCGGCTATGAGCTGGAAGCGCCAATGAGCACCTTCTACGACCTCCCCGAGGTGGGGCGCGAAGTCCAGCTCTTCACCCATTACGCGCAGAAGGAAGACAGCGTTTCGCTGTACGGTTTCCTGCGCGAATCCGAGCGACGGCTGTTCCGCGATGTGCAGAAAGTCACCGGCATCGGCGCCAAGATCGCACTGGCGGTGCTGTCGGGCGCAAGTGTCGATGAATTCGCGCGGTTGGTGCAGACCGGCGATGTGACCGCGCTCACGCGCATCCCCGGCATCGGCAAGAAAACCGCCGAACGCATGATCGTCGAGCTGCGCGACCGTGCCGCGGATTTCGTCTCGAGCGGCGCCACGTCGAGCCTCGGCATCGGTGCCGATGCGCAGTCCGAAGCCACCAGCGCACTGCTGCAGCTGGGCTATAAACCGGCGGACGCCACGCGCATGGCGCGCGACGCCACCGCAGCCGGCGACGATGCTGCCGCCATCATCCGCAAAGCGCTGCAGTCCGCACTGCGCTGAGCCCCTATTTCCGTCGCCTCGCGCGCCGATTACGGCAGATTCTTCCGATGAGCCAAGCGTCCAATCAAGACAAATCCCATGCCAGCGGCGGGCACGGATCGACCGGCATGGCCGCGCTGGTCGCCGGCGCGGTCGGCGTGGTGTTCGGCGACATCGGCAC